>JAUYKR010000072.1 GCA_030699855.1 bacterium | reverse complement strand
GCCGAGTCCGAAGTATCGCAGGGAATAAAACCACGCCAGTTGCTGTACAGAACCATATCTCCGTCATCAACGTCCGTTAAAACCTCATCAAAACTGGCGATTAAAGCATCCGACAATACCACGTCGATTTCTCCGGAACTCGCGGGCGACTCTGTAGATAAAGGGGCGACAAAAACATTCGTCTTGGTGAGGTCCGGAGCTCCTCCGCCGAACTCCTCAAAAAGGGAATAGATATTCCCGCTGGCGGGATCAAAAACCGTCTCCAGGGTGGTGACCATCCCCTCTCCCGCCAAATCCTGAACCTCATCGGAAAAACCACTAAAAGAACTCAGATCAACCCGGATAGCGTTAAGGAGAGGACTACCATCACCTTGATCGGGGTCATTGATGTTTCCATACACAATATGGGCATAATCAGGCGTAGAAGACGTATCAACCACAATCGAAGGTGAAACAACATTAGAGCCGACATTACGGATAACCGTCGGCTGAGTGCCGGCAATATCGGGAATGAGCGGCAATCTCAGCAAGCTGAGTTCATCCGTCCCGGCTCCTGCGTTTTCCTGAGTGTAAGTCACCAGCAAAAAGCTATTGTAGAGCCGGGCGCTCGGACGGCTGGTGGCGGCGTCGTCACCGGCAACCGACACGGTTGCCACCAGAGTCGGATCTTCAGTTATCGCCGGTGAGATGTCAACCTGGGCGATCCACAGAACCCCATCATCATCCACGAACACGACATAGGCCCGATCATTGGCATCATCGATGACAATATCCGGTCGCAGGGTCACATTTGCCCCCCCGCTCACACCGAGAGGATTATTGTTATTAGCCAGATTTCCATCGAAGCGCACCAGATCGAGTGGTCCGGCAACACCAGCTCCAGGCCCCCCACCGGCGCCATAGACCACCAAAACTTCAGCCCCACCGCTCCGCACAGCAATAGTCGGCTCCGCTCCGGATCCCGCCCCAAGGATCAAGGCATTGGTTCCGGCAAAAGTAGTGGGCGGGGAACCACTGATGTCAATCTTGCGCACTTCATGATTATTGTTAGGATCCTCCTTGCGGTACACCACGTACGCGACTTGAGGAGCCTGATTGTCCTCATCAAGGGCAATATCAGGTCCGCCGGAGGCATTGCCGGGATCGGTGTTCAAATCAGGAGAGAGCCCATTCTGCACCATGGGCGGGACATCATTGATCTGCTGCACAAAAATCCCATTGTTTACAGCAGCCCTGTAGGCGGCAAAAAGAACATCCCCTGATCCCAGAGCCAGCCCGATCTCCCTCCCGGCAGTCAACTCGCCGCCAGTCGCGGGGGCCAAAAAACTATCATCTGGATCGGACTGAACCACCAGCGCAGCATTCAAGTACTGGCTCAACTCGTCAAAATATCGGTAACCAACAAAAACCGCTGCCCCCAGCATGATCACAAGCATCAACAGATAGAGTCTGGCTCTCATGGGAAATCTTCATTTAGATGATTGTAGTGTAACAAAAAAGAAGCGGTTGAACACCGCTTCTTTTTGCAAATTCTCGGGGAAAGAGACTAGGCGGCCGCCTTGACCTTGATCGCCTTAGGCTTCGCCGACTCCTCCTCATCATCGTAGAAGGGGTCATCCATGCCCAGCTTTTGACGGAAGACGTGGCCGGCGTTGATGAGGCAACCGATGATGACGTTTTCCTTGAGTCCCTCCAGGGTATCAACCCGATTAGTGACGGCCGCGTCCACCAGCACGCGGATGGTTTCCTGGAAGGAAGCAGAACTGAGCCAGGATTCGGTATGAAAAGCGATACGGGTAAGTCCCAGGAGTATACGATCGCCATAGGCAGGCGCCTGCTTCTTTTTGATCAGATCCCTGTTAATTCTCTTGTACTTCATGATGTCAACGATCTCACCGGGCAAGAAGTCGCTGTTTCCGGGATCAACGATGCGAATCTTGGAAAACATCTGTTTGACGATGATCTCGATGTGCTTGTCGTTGATGGTCTGACCCTGGGAAGCGTAGATGGAGCTGACCTCCCGCATGATGTACGCCTGAGCGATGGAAATATCGGTCTTCTTCATGTAGTCATGCAGATCGTAATGACCCTTGGTCAAAGCGCCGCCTTTCACCACCTCCTGACCGTTTCCACCCGTCAAACTGGCTTTTTGATCGAGCTTATACGTCACGGAAAGCCGTTTGGCGTGACGGATGACAATCTTCTCTTTCGCGGCGCTCATCACTATTCCGGCAAAGCGGGCGCGAATGACGTTGTTGTAGCGAGATGAACGAGCGATCGTTTGCTTTTCCCTCACCTCATCGCCCTTTTTCACCTCCAGTTCGTAGCCAAGCGAACTCTCGTAGACATCCTCTCCCGGCTTGTCTTCGGTCACGGTAATTTCCACCATGCCCTTGGAGCGCTTGATGGAAACAATCCCATCGATGTCGGAAAGGAGAGCGGACGACTTGGGCGGACGGGCCTCGAGCAATTCTTCCACGCGAGGAAGACCCTGAGTGATGTCCGAGCCTTCCGCCACGCCTCCCATGTGGAAGGTTCTCATGGTCAACTGTGTTCCCGGTTCGCCGATACTCTGAGCGGCGATAATACCGCAGGCCAGACCCAATTCGACCGGCTTGTTCGTTCCCAAATCCAGGCCGTAACAGGCCTGGCACACTCCGCTCTCGGTCAAACAGCTCATCAGAGAACGAACGGACACCTGATCGACATCGACTGTTTTCAGTTGTTCGGTTTCGGCATGGCCGAGAATAGTTCCCGTCTTCATCAAAACATTTCCCTTCTTGTCCTTGATGTCGACCGCGACCGTTCGCCCATAGACGCGAACTTCCAGGGGAACACCAATCGCCTTGCACTCTTCGCGGGAGAGCGTGAAGGAGTGCTTCTGTCCGCAATCCTCTTCGCGGACGATCACATCCTGCACGGCGTCAACCAGACGACGGGTGAGGTAGCCGGCCTCGGCGGTTTTGAGGGCGGTATCGGACTTTCCTTTTCGTCCTCCGTGAGTGGCAATGAAGTACTCCAGGATGGAGAATCCTTCCTTGAGATTGGAGAGAATTGGCAGCTCGATCGTCTTTCCGGAAGGATTGGCGACCAGGCCTTTCATGCCGCAAAGCTGGGTAATCTGACCCCAGTTACCGCGTGCTCCGGAATCGATTTGATAGTAAATGTCGTTCTCATTGTGGAGTTCGAAATGCTTGTTCAGCTCTTTGGTGACATCATTTTTGGCCTTGGTCCAGATTTGCAAGTTGTGGCGATAGCGTTCATCGACCGTAAGCCAGCCCTTCCAATAGTAATCATTCACCTGTTTGACCAGCTTGGAAGCGTCGTCGATAACGCGGTACTTACCCTCCGGAATCACCATGTCGGCGGCGCTGACCGTGAGTCCGGAACGGGTGGCGTATTTGAAGCCGACATCCTTGATGGCGTCAGACAGGATGGCGGTCTCCTCGATGCCCTTTTGATTAAAGCACTCGGAAACAATATCCCTTAAGTGGTTCTTGCCAAACAAATGGTTTTTGAAGGGCAGCCCCACTCTCTCGGTAACCTGCTCGTTGAAGATCAAACGACCTACCGTGGTCTCGATCATAACCCGTTCGTCATCCTTGGCTCCATTGGCGCCTGTAACTGATGAGTCTAACCATCGGGCAAGCAAGCGAACCTTGATCTTCGCCTGCAGGTGAATCCTCCCCAATTCATAATCCAGAAAGGCGGACTCCCGGTTGGCATAGGTCTTTCCTTCTCCCAGCTTTCCTTCCAGCATACGGGTGAGGAAGTAACATCCCAATACCATGTCCTGAGTGGCATTGGTGATGGGCTCTCCGCCGGAGGGCTTGAGCAGATTTCTGGACGAGAGCATCATCTCCCGAGCTTCCTTCTGAGCCTGCTTGGAGAGCGGCACGTGAACGGCCATTTGATCGCCGTCAAAGTCAGCGTTGAAAGCCGCACACACCAGGGGGTGGATCTGAATGGCCTTTCCTTCGATCAGGACCGGCTGGAAGGCCTGGATACTGAGGCGGTGGAGCGTTGGAGCTCGATTGAGCAGCACGTAGTGATCCTTGGTAATACGCTCTAAGATGTCCCAGACCTCTTTGCGATTGGACGTGATGACTCGCTCCGCGTTTTTCACGTTATGGGCCAGACCTTCTTCAATCAGATCGCCGATGACAAACGGCTTGAAGAGTTTGAGAGCCATTTCCTTGGGGATTCCACACTGATGCAGCTTGAGCTGCGGCCCGACCACGATCACGCTTCGGCCAGAGTAGTCGACACGCTTACCCAGCAAATTCTGACGGAAGCGCCCCTGCTTGCCTTTCAGCATGTCGGACAGTGAGCGCAGCTTGCGCTTGTCGTTGGTGGTGAAAGCGGCCTTGCCGGACCGCACCGAGTTGTTGAGCAAAGTGTCCACCGCTTCCTGCAGCATGCGCTTTTCGTTGCGGCAGATCACCTCCGGAGCACCCAAGCGGAGAAGTTTTTTCAGGCGATTATTGCGGTTGATGACGCGGCGATACAAATCATTGAGATCGCTGGCGGCGTAACGTCCGCCGTCCAACTGAACCATCGGCCGCAGGTCGGGAGGAATAACCGGAAGCGCCGTCATGACCATCCATTCCGGCTTGATCTTGCTTCGCAGCAGTGAGGTCGCCAGCTTGATGCGCTTAAAAATTTTCTTCTGCTTCATCTCCGTGGCGTTTTTCAGCTCTTCTTCTCGAGCCCGGACAAAGGCCTTCAAATCAACCTTCTCGATGATCTCTCGGATTGCCTCGGCGCCGATGCCGGCGGTAAATACATGACCGAACTTCATGGAAAGCTCCCGATACTCCAGTTCGGAAATGACGTGATTCTGGCGGATAGACTTGAGCTCCACCTTGGCACGGTCAAAAGAATCCGCCAGTTCATCCAGCTGGTGAACACCCTCTTCTTCCATCTGCGTGATACGCTCGTCAAGCTTGTCGGAACCCTTCGCCTTTACTTCGGCCCTCGCTTCTTTTATCCGGCCCTTGAGGGACTCCTTAACCTTTTTTGTATAGGCCTGATACTCCTCCTCCAGTTGCTCCAGAACCGCTTTCTTGGCGTCTTCGTCGGCGGACTTGATGATGTAAGCGGCAAAGTACACCACCTGCTCCAGGCTTTTGATGGGAAGATCCAGCAGCAAGCCGATACGGCTGGGGGTGCTGCGCAGAAACCAAATGTGGGCCACGGGAACAGCCAGATCGATATGAGCCATCCGCTCGCGGCGGACAGAGTTACGGGTGACTTCCACGCCGCATTTTTCGCACACCACTCCTTTGTAGATAATTTTTTTGTACTTGCCGCAGTAGCACTCCCAGT
>JAUYKR010000067.1 GCA_030699855.1 bacterium | reverse complement strand
CGATCCAGCGTTTTGTTTTGGACATAGGTCGGTATTCGGCCACCGTCACCTCGTCACCTTCTTTGCACTTGTTTCCCTCATCGTGGGCGTAGAACTTCTTGGTATCGCGATAACTCTTCTTGTACTTGGTGTGCAGCTTGTAGGTGTGGATTTGGATTACCACGGTCTTGGCCATTTTGGTGGAGACGGCGGTACCAGTTTTTGTTCGCATGGAAATAAATAAAGGGTGGGGGATCGAAGGGCTATGAAACAGCGATTTCTCTTTCGCGCAGAATGGTCTGGCAACGAGCGATGTAGCGGCGCAGGCTTCTGATTTCAGCCGTGTTTTTCACGTGTCCCTGATGGTTCTCGAAGACGAGATTGCTGAGGGCTTTTTTTGCCTGCAGGGATTCCTTCCCAAGGTCCTGGTCTTCAAGTCCGCGGAGTTCTTTGCTGTCTTTTCTTTTCATAGGGGAAAATTAACGAATGGCTGGTCTGGCGAAACGACAGACCACGGGGAGTTTTTGAGCGGCGAGCCTCAGAGCCTCTCTGGCGACTTCCTCCTTCACGCCTCCCATCTCGAAGAGGACTGTACCGGGTTTCACGGTGGCGACGTAGTGTTCCACTGTACCTTTTCCCGATCCCATCGGAACTTCAGCGGCTTTTTTGGTAATGGGCTTGTGGGGGAAGATGCGGATCCAAATCTTTCCTCCTCGTTTTACGTAGTGGGTCATGGCTCTTCGAGCAGCCTCGATCTGTCGGGAGGTGATTTCTCCTTTTTCTTGGGCCTTGATCCCAAATTCACCAAAGGAAATCTGTCCGCCACGCAGGGCGATTCCTCGCATGCCATTGCGATTTCGCTGCATCTTTCGATATTTTTGCTTTTTGGGGGCTAGCATTTCTACGAATTACGAATGAATACGAATGGTCGAATACGGAGATTAATTTATTTTGTCGTGTTTATAGATATTGCCCTTGTAGATCCAGATCTTGATGCCGATGGCACCGTAGGTGGTAAAGGCGGTGGACTTGGCGTAGTCAATATCGGCTCGAAAGGTGTGAAGGGGGATATTGCCCTCTTTGAAGTATTCCCGTCGGGCTATTTCCACTCCGTTTAGTCGGCCGGAAACAAGAATCTTGACGCCGATGGCTCCGCCATCGATGGCTTTTTGCACCGCCTGTTTGGCGGCTCTTCGGTAGGATATGCGGCGCACCACTTGGCTGGCGATGGAGTCGGCCATAATGGTGGCGTCCAGATCCGGCTTCTTGATTTCCTTGATACTGACCTCGATTTGTTCACCGAACTTGTTGCTGAGTCTTTTGCGAAGAGCCTCGATTTTGTCTCCTTGCTTACCGATGATAATGCCGGGTTTGCAGGTGTTGATGGTAATGACCACGAACTTGTTGGAACGCTCGATCTCGATCGAGGAGATGCCGGAGTCGGGAAGGAGCTCCAGGATCTGTTTGCGCAGCTCGACATCACGGAGGACCAGGTTGGTGTACCGCTTTTTGCGGGCGAACCACTTTCCCGGCCAGTTGTGAGTGATGCCGAGGCGGATGACATTTGGGTTTACTTTCTGTCCCATGGGGCGGGTTTAAACTGTAGAGGATTTCTTTTTAGGCTTCGCCGGGGATTTTTTTGCCGTTGGCTTTTTGGCCGGAGATTTCTTTGGTGTAGCACTCTTTGCTTCTTCTGGTTTTTTCTCGGCCTGTTCTTTCGTTGGTGCGGAAGGCGCTTTTGTCGGGTCTTCAATGCCAATCTCTACCACGATATTGCTGTTTCTTTTTTTGAGGGGGTGCCAGCGTCCTCGGGAGACGGGAAGACCTCGTTTGAGGACAGAGCCCTTGGTTACGAGAATGGATTTGATGGTGAGCTTCTCCTGATCCTGAGCCATGTTGTTGACCGCATTGGCGGCGGCGGAAGTAATGACCTTGTAGATGATGCCAGCCGCTTTTTTATTGGTGAATCTGAGTTGATTCAGCGCATCGTTGACTTTGAGTCCGCGGACAAGCCCGGCGACGAGATTGGCCTTCCTGGGGGAAATGCGAGCGTTGGTAAGCGTAGCTTTCATGGGTGGTTATTTAGTCTTTTTTTGTCGGAGCGGCAGACGGGGCAGAGGGTGTTGATCCTGCCGATTCAGATGTCGTCTTCTTGCCTCCGTGGACCTTGAACTTGCGGGTTGGAGCGAATTCTCCCAGTTTGTGGCCGACCATATTCTCGGTCACGAAGACGGGAATATGTTGTTTGCCGTTGTGGACGGCAAAGGTCTGACCGACGAATTCTGGAGCGATAGCTGAGCGGCGAGACCAGGTCTTGATGGGTCTCTTTTGTCCGGCCAACTGAGCTATCTTCTTCAGCAGCTGAGGATCTACGTAGGGTCCTTTTTTACTGGATCGAGCCATATAATTTATGGATTACGAACCCCGCAGAGCGGGGCGAATGTACGAATGGAGGTTATTTGACGAGCATTTTGCCCTTTCTGGTGCGGATAATCAATCGATTTGTGTCCTTCCTGCGGCGGGTCTTCTTCCCCAGTGCGTGGAGTCCCCAGGGGGTTTTGGGATACTTGAGTCCGATGGAATTTCGGCCCTCTCCGCCTCCGTGGGGATGGTCGCAGGGATTCATAACTTTTCCGCGCACTTCCGGACGGCGGCCCATTTTCCGACTTCTGCCGGCCTTGCCGATGCGGATGAGGGAGTGGTCGACGTTGGAAAGGCGACCGACGCTGGCGTAGCAGGTCTTTGGGATCATTCGAACTTCCTTTGATGGCATTTGTATCTGGGCATAGTCGCCGTCGACACCAACAACTCGAGCGCTGGATCCGGCGGAACGCACTACGCTGCCTCCTCTGCCGGGATTGAGTTCCAGATTATACATCTCATATCCGACTGGAATGTGCTGGAGTTGCATGCGATTGCCGCGCTTTACCTTTGTTTTGGTGGCAGTGACGATCTCGTCACCGACCGTGATGCCCTCCGGAGCCAGGTGGTAGCGCTTGTCTCCATTCTTATAGATCACCAGCATAATGTAAGCCGATCGTCCGGGATCATACTCGACGCTGGCGACATGGCCGGGGATGTTGAGATTATCCAGGTGTCCAAAGTCCACCATGCGGAGGACTTTACCAGAGCCGCCGCCGCGGTGGCGGCAAGTGATAACGCCCCGATTATTGCGGCCTGCGCGCTTTTTGGCCCCTTTGGTGAGGCTTTTTTGTGGCTTGGACGTGGTGAGTTCCTCAAAGCTATAGCCAGACATCAGTCTTCGTCCAGGAGTGGTTGGTTTGTATTTCTTGATGGCCATAGCTACGAATTACGAATGAATAATGAAGGCAAGCAGCTACTTTTTTAACTTGGTGAGGTCGAGCTTGGCGCGATCTTTCAGGGTCACGCGGGCTCTTTTGCCCAGGCTGCGCTTGGTATGAATGTACTTGCGCAGGTCCCGGAACTTGGGGCGGATGGTGGAAGTGGTGATGCCGACAACCGTTACCCCGAACATCCGTTCTACTTCCTGCTTGATCTCAGACTTGTTTGCTTTGGGGTTGACCAGGAAGGTATAGGTACCATGACCGTCCTGAGCTTTGTAGCTCTTTTCGGTGTTGATGGCTTTTTGAATAATGATGCTGGGC
>JAUYKR010000065.1 GCA_030699855.1 bacterium | reverse complement strand
ACCGTTGAATTTAAGGATAAGCACTACCGCGCTCTCCTGAATCCCGGTAAGGACAGCAATCTCAAGGACCTCAAGGTAGCGGTATTTGATCGGAGTCGCGAAGAGGCTCCTCAATTTGAAGGGGCCAAGACCTTTGACTGGCCGGGAGAATACGACGTGGCCGGGGTTTCTATTCGCGGTATTGAGGTGCTCCAGGGTAAAGGTGGGGTTGTCACCTATCTGTTTCACTTCCCGGAGGGGCGCGTGGCCTGGATGGGGGAGATGTCCGAATATCCGGATGACAAGTTCATCGAAGCTTTGGGAGAGGTCCACGTGTTGATCCTTCCGGTGGGAGGGAAGGACGTGTTGAGCGCCAAGGATGCCTTCCGCCTGGTGGAGGCCCTGGAGCCGCTGGTGGTGATCCCCATTTGCCATGGAGGCAAGCGCGATGACCTCAAACCTTTTTTGAAGGAAATGGAGGTGCAGCTGCCTGCCCCGGTCGACTCTTATGAACTTAAAAAGGCCCTTCTAGGGTCGGAGAATATGGAGTTAGTGATATTGAAAGAAAGGTAGGAAAGAAATTCTTGCTGCGGAAGAGGGCGTGTTGTTTTTCTTTTTCGGAAGTCTTTTTTGTGAATGTCCTCGCTGCGAATTTCTTTCCTACCTTTCTTTCAGGCGGTAAAAAAAGAAGGGGGCTGGTCAAACGCAGTCAGAATCGTTACACTACGAGCGCTTTTAAGCACGCGTAGCTCAGCTGGATAGAGCATCGGTCTTCGGAACCGAGGGTCGTGGGTTCGAATCCCTCCGCGTGCACCATAACTTTCATGTCATCGGTCTTCGGTCCGCCTAAGGCGGACGAATCCCTCCGCGTGCACCATCCTTGCACTTTGCCCAAGCTTCGCTATAGTTGAGGCGTTTTTTTAGAGTGTACGATGTGGTATCTCCTCTCCTTTATCCTCTTGCTGATCCTGGGGGTCTGCGTGCTCATTACCCTCAACAAGGTTAAGCGAGAAATTTATAACCCTTACTACCTCCGGCATGTTCTGGCGGGTTCTGCTTTTTTTGGAGTTCTTTTTTTGGCGCTCTCGTTGTATTTTCTCTTTCAATTGTAATGGGTCTTCGCAGTCATAAAATCATCCTCAAAAGTCTTCGCGAAGGAGAGGAGGTTCTCCACAACTGCAGCGGTCATCCGCTGATGCACCTGCGCCTGCCCTTGCTGTTCGCAATGTCGGTTTTTCTGCCCTTTCTGGCCCTGTTTTTTCTGAGTACCGGAGGCGGGATTGACGATGTGGGCGCCAGAAACGTGTTGTGGTTTTTGTACAGCTGCTATGGATTGATCATGACCACCTATTTCTTCGTCCGCTGCGTGAACGCCCAGTTGTCCGGCTGCGTGATCACCAACCAGAGGCTGCTTCGCTTCGGCTACAAAGGTCTGTCGCAGATCATCGAGCGGGAAATCCTGCCCAACAAGGTCGAAGACTTCAAGGTCGAGAAAAAAGGTTTATTGTCGCTGCTTTCCGATACCGCTTACGTCTACATTTTCACCGCCAACGGCGAACGAGAGGTGCTTCGAAACGTCATTCAGGCCCGGGAAATTCAGGAGGCCTTCTCGAAAATGGTCAAGCTGCACCATCAGTCAAATCAGGGCTCTTCAGCCGGACAAAAGCAAAAGACCGGCGGTGAGGCCGCCTGGATAGATGATGCCTTGGGGCAGAGTAAAGGAAAGGTCTTCGATGTCGAAGAACAACGCGAAGAAATGATCAAGGATATCGGTGAGGTGTTTAAGAGGAAGGATTAAAGACCTTCCAAAATTCCATAGAACTGTTTCTGGGCTATCGCAATAAAGCGGAGCGTCAGCTCAAGTCCTTTGAGGGCTCTGGAAATGAGCAAGTCGATGGAAGTGATACTCATGCCGTTCTGCTCAGCCTGCTCTCGGCGTTGCGTTAGGTCCGCAATCTGCGCTAAAAGTTTGTTAACCTTATTTTCCTTTTCCGTAAGAGCTTTGTGATATCCTTGCAGTCTGGTAGTGAGAGGATCCTGGCTGGAACCTAATTGATGAATAACCTGGGCGCGCCTTCCTCTGTCTTCACGGAGTTGTAGGGGAATTTCTAGACGATTCTGCCCCTGGATTGATGTAGCAAAAGCTCTGTTGAGATCTCCATCAGGTCCTCCTATGGCTCCCAGGATGGAGGCAGGGGCCGCTCCGCGCAGTTGACCGTAAACAGCAGTCAGGCTCCGACTATTTCCGATTCTTCCGGAATCAACAGTTCGTCCTGCTGTGGCAGGATCTGACCTCCGGATGGTATACCGAGCCATGGAGTCCTGTCCCTTCTGAACAATTTTTACTTCTTTGCGCAAACTTCTAGCCAGGTTGTTGATGGCGCTGGCGGAACTTGTGGTGGAGCCACCTCCGGTTGATCTGCCGATATTTAAAAATTGAATGGCTGCGCTACCACTTCTTCCCCCGCCGATACTGTTTCGGATGGCCTCTGGAATGGTGAACGGTGTGTCGATGGGAACGCCTTGAACGGGCTGATTGGCTGCTGGTGCTCCGGCGAAAGCGCCTGGAATGAAACCACTGATGACACCAAATATAAGGGAGAAAGCAGTACTCTTTGTGAAGAAATTCATGACAGGCAAAGAAGAGAAATAAATTCTTACTCTCATTGTATCACTTTTTTAGTCATCGCTGAACCCCGCTTTTGGTTTTTTAGTTTACAGCAAGCGAGCTTATCGTTTTGCTACTTTTTGTCGAAGTGATACAGCTGAAGAGTTTTTCCCTCAAAAATGAGGTCGAGGAATTCGGATTGTTCCAGAAAGCGGTAATCATAGACGTCGGTCAGTTCATGGTGTTTGGAATAGACGATCCATCGGATATCGAGCTTTGCCAGTTCCGCCAGTTGCCCCGGACCTGGGTTGATGAGGAACCGTTGAACCGTGTCCGATACCGGATCTTCCGGTCGGTTGTAGCCCTCCATATACTTGCTCTGAACCACGGGAATGGGGGCGAAGAAACGCTTTCCCGGCGAGGCGATGAAAGTCTTCTTGGTAAAATCTGGGGTGATGTAAATATTCCAGGGAAGGAAGAGCAGTTTTTGCAGTTCGCAGTTGGTTTGGTTCAGACAGTGAGATTTTTTAAAGATCAACTCCTTGGCGGTGTGCCAGTCGGCCGGGTACCAAAACGGCTGCATGCGGCCAAAAAATCCGCCGAACAGGGTGATGTTGGAGAGGATGATGATTGAGAAGGCGAGGATAAGGCCTGTGGCGGTGCGGATTTTTATGAGTTTTTCTCTGGTAGCGGGGACAATGATGTTATTTTCTCGCTGCGGAACTAAACGCATGTCTGTACGGTTTAATTTCCACTGTTCATTCCTTGTCCTCGCTTCGAAAATAACACCACTGCCCCCGCTACTTTTTTCTTCTAAAAAATCTTTCTCGGATCTTTTTCTAGGTGTAGGTAAGAGGCTGCCCAGGCCCAGGCTGCCGAAAAAGGCCAAGAAGAAACTGATAAAAGCCACCCATTTCTGCGGTTCGCGAAAGCCGGAGAAGAAGGGCAAGTTATCCCGAAAGAAGATAAAGATCTTACTCGTCCAGGCCGAGCTGGTGCCAGTGGCGATGATGATGGAGAAAATCAGAAACAGGAGCGAACAGAGAAAAAAGAGGGGGGCTTTTTTCCGGTTTCGAAACCATCCCATGAGGGCGACGACGAAGAACAGACCGCTCAAAACCGGCCAAAACGGCAACAGCGATTTCGTCAGGAGGTAGCCGTTGTGTTGTAAATAAGGCTCCAGGGCGTAGCCGTACAGGCCTAGCACGTTGCCCAGGGCTCCATAGTCCGGATCCACGGCGGTAGCGTAGCCGCCGAAGTGCTGCTCGTTAAAACTTTCCACCGCGCTGAGGGTTTTTCCGAAAAAGATCTGAACGTTCAGTAGTGAGCCGAGAGCTACGATTCCAACTATGACACAGGCTTTCTTGAACTTCTTCTTCAGCAGGTGAGTGAGGGCGAAGAGCCCGGTAAAAGCGGCGAAAATATAGCCCAGATGGATGCTGATGTTGGCCAGTAAAAAGCTGATCAAAAGGAGATTTTTCCAGCTTTTGACATTCTTCAGCTTTAACTTACGGAGGAAGTAGATGGCCAAGGGAAAAAGGGCGTAACCGGCTACCACGTGCAGATGTCCGATCATCAATCGGGTGTGGAAGAAGGGGTTAACCACGTAAAAAAATCCGGCCAGATAGCGCAGACTGGTTCTCTTCACCGGCAGGGTGTGGTGCATGCTCAGGCCCGTTCCCAGCACCAGTCCTACCATGAGCAGCTTCATGACGATCCAGTTGGGAAGGATCAGATTCAGCAGGTAGTAGAGTAAGTTATACAGGTTGAGGTATTCATACCAGTGCTCAAAAAAGACCTGGGGATGGGCCCCGCTCACGTGCAGGGGAATATAGCCGGGCAGCAGCAGTTGCCAGAGAATGGCTATGGCGGTGGCGGTATAGAACAACAGTGGGGCCAGATGGCGCTTCATGATTTAAAGCCAGTGATAGACGGTCAGTTTTTCCCTTTTGATCAATTTTCCCTGAGCGTCCAGGAGCTGAACAGAATAAATATTCTCGCCTTCCTCCAGGTTGCCGAGCTGTTGATTGACCATAAATTGCCAGCTGGCATCGCCCGCTTTAAATTTCTTCAGAGAGGTACCATTGACTCTGACCGTAACCGTGCCGGGCAAACTTTTTCCGGAAAGGATGTAGCGGTCGTATTGGGGGCGGGTAATGGTGATGTTGAGATCAGTTGGGAGTGGGGAGTCGGGAGTGAGGAGTTGGGAGTTAGGAGTTGGGAGTGAGGAGTTGGGAGTTTGGAGTGAGGAGTTGGGAGTTTGGAGTTGGGAGCTGGGAGCTGGTTTTTCAGATGCGGTGGTTGGCTCAGCAGGGGCGGCTGCGTGATTGGCGGGAGTTGGTTCTGGGGTGGTGGGAGGGACTCGAGTGGCCAGGAAAGCGTTGACGCCGTCCTCGTCATTTTTTTGCACCAGTGTTACCAGTTCATCAATCTCTTGTGGGGCGAAGCCTTGGTTTTTCAGATCCGTTCTCAGCTCGGCTATCACCTGCTCCTCCACAGCCGGAGCCTCTTGTTGGGCTATCTCAGTCAGATCCGTCTGACTGACAGTAATCAGATTCTTATTTTCCAGCTTCAGGATGAGCTGGTGAGTACCTAAAATATTGCCTTCCGTGTCTTTGGCGCTGATGAGGACGGTATTCTCACCTTCCTTCAGATTGCCTTTTTCCGCGCTCAACAGGTGCTTCCAAAAGGTGTTAAAGGGCTGGTAATTGCTGGCTTCGATTCCATTGACGGTGAGGGAAGCGGTTTCGCGGGGAACAAATCCGCGCAGGGTATAGGCGGTTTCGTTGATCTTCTCAATGCCGTCAAAGCGAATCGGGCTTTGGGCGATGGGAGGAATGAAGTGGGGATCGTAGGTGACGTCTACCCTGGCCAGCACCGACTCTCTGCCAGTCTGACTGGTGGCCACTAACTTGTAACTGTTGAACCCCTCTTGCATGGTTTTACCGGCTACTGAAGCACTGTATAACCAGGCTGGGCTGTTGGCTTGATACTCTTTCAAGAGTTGTCCATTGACGGTAATACTCTGAGTACCTTCCGGAGCCATGCCGGTAAAGGCCACCTCCTGCTCAGCCGTCTGGTGGGTAATGATCTCGTAGGGGGGATGCAGGGAGCGGACAATGGCCACTCCGCTGGCGATGACCAGAATGGCGGTGATGACGAATAGCCCACGGGCAGAAAAGGTCAGCAGGGCCAGGGTAGTGCTAAGGCGGGGAAAGCTGTTGGCGAACTTCCGTACCAGCCAAAAAGCGCCCTTCAAAAAGAACTTGTCGGGCTGGCTGTTCCAGTTCAAGACTTGGAGCAGCACGGTGATGCCGAGCAGGTAGTAGACCAGGATGGCCAGTTGTTCGGCCAGCACCTGATTTTCCCAAAACAGCACGAAGGGAATGGCGATCAAACCGCTCAGGGTAGCGACGGCGATGACGCGATTGTCCCAGTTGAACAGAAAAAAGGCGGCGAAGGTGAGCCAGAGCAGGGCTGCCTGGGGGCTGACCAGATTCCAGAGTATAATCATCAGCACGCCCAGAAGGACGGTACTGATCTTGTTCCAGCTGAGGTCTCGATGAGCTTTCTTTAGGCCCAGGTGGGCGGGGGAGAGAGTATTCTTTAAGCGGCCCCAGTAGTTCCTCGGGTCTTCGAGTTGATAAGGGGTGAGGCGGGATTTGAGAGTGACTTTGGCTCGCTGGAGTTTAGCCTGGGTATCTTCGCGCTGAAGGTAGCTCCAGAACTGCTTTCCCCGCTTCCACAGCCTGTCGCAGGCGGTGTAGGTAAAGTCCTCGCCCAGGGCGACCAGGAAAGAGAGCGGTCCGCGAACGGGGATTTTGTAGTGGCTTCGCGAGGAGTTTTCAGTTTCGTCTGGCATGGAGCGGTGCGGAAAAAGAGCCCGGCAATTCTTGGACTATTGTTGCGGGTTGGGAGGGTCTAGACAAGGTTTTTTCTCCGATTTCTGATGGCAGAGAGGCTTAAATATGTGAGAATGAGGAGGAGAGTTGTTCCGGAAATGGCAAGGCCGATGTAGAAGAGTCGCTGTGGCCAGAATTCAATGACGAGTTCAAGATCGTAGGAGCCGTCGGGATTTTGGATGCACTTGTTTTGTTTTTTGCAGATTTCATCGACATCGATCCACCAGGAGTTGGCGTAGCCGTTAACCATCAGGTGGTTTTCTTCCGGGAGTGGTTCTTGGAACCAGGTTTCCCAGAGGGGGCCGGAGGGGAGGCTATTATTATTTACATATTGAGGATAGACTTTCCAGCGATTGTTGAATGATTCCGAGAGTACTTGTAAGAAATTTTCCGTTGCCGAATGGATTTTCAAGCGGTACTTTGTCGGATTTATTTTTTTAGCAACCGTCTTCACGAGTGGCTTAACTGAACGTTCGCTTTCATCGTAAAGATAGTAGTTTTGCAAGCTTTTAGGTGCATAATCTTCAAGTTTTATATTATCGTAATTAACGATGATCTCCTCTTCTCCATCAGATGGGGCGTAGAGGGACAAGTTGAAAATATCAGTATTTTCATCGAATTCGACAATTGTTTCATAGTATTGCCATTTCGGGCCTGAGCCAGAAAAAGACAGTTCAATATTTTTATATGCCCGTCCTTCTTTTTCAAGTGTGTATCCTAAAGAGGCATGGGAGCCCTTAGTAAGCTTATACTGGAGAGAAAGTTTATAGAGTCTATATGGCAAGCCCTCAAAGGGAAATGATCGATGTGTGCAAGCGAAGTGATTTTTTGATTGCAATTGGAGAGATTTTTCACCTTCAGACGCATCCCAGGAAAGATTCTGTGCCATTACTGGTGCTCCTGGCATTTTATTGGTGCAGTCGTAAACCGTGCTATTCCAGAGTCCATTTTCAAAGGACTCTGCGAATACTGGTTGATGATTCACGGTTTGTATGAATTTGGCCTCTCCGTCGTCTGGCCTAAGTTCTGCCATTAAGATTGCCTTTGAGTGCTCTTCTAGGATTTCGCTTAAAAAAATGATGTTGGTCGACTCAATATTGCCTTCTGATGGTCGCTCAAGAGCAGCATTCTTGAGAGCGCTATAGGAAAAGCTTTCTTGAAAATTTTCTTCTAGGGATATTTTTCTGCTCTCGAGAATCAATGTTCCTTTGCCTGCTGGAAGAGTCAAGGAAAGTAGTGGAATGCTTCTGCTGGTAATAATTTTTTGAGATGTGGAAATTTCAGGATTGGTGGTCGAGAGCTTCAGTATTCCACTGTGAGCTGAATACTCCAGAAGAATTTCCGAATGAGAGTTGATGGGGATAAAGTAAAGTGATTCTGGATGAGGAGAGTCCTGTGGAAAAGTAAAACTAAGGGGGTAAGAAATACTTCCTTGATTGTGGGATTGCGAGTCAGTAGGTCGAAAGATTTGGGTAAATGAATCTTGCAATTCAGGTGGAATAACTTCGTTTTCACCAACGTCTTCTTGATAGAAGATACTGGAATTAAGCTGATAATCCGGATGTTGAATTATTTTTCCAAT
>JAUYKR010000058.1 GCA_030699855.1 bacterium | reverse complement strand
CGAAACACGTGGAAGATCAGGTGACCTACCCCCTCCCCGTCAGCATGCAGGGCTTGGCGAAGGTGAAGAACATCCGTTCCATGTCGCAACTGGGGCTTTCCATGGTTACGGTTATTTTTGAAGAGAGTGCCGATCTCTATTTCTCCCGCAACCGGGTGCTGGAGCGATTGAGCACCGTGAGCGCTCAACTTCCCGAAGGGGTGAATCCGGTACTGGGTCCGGACGCTACTTCCCTGGGACAAATCTTCATGTATACGATTGAAAGCGACCAGCTGAGTCTCACGGAACTTCGAACGCTTCAGGATTTTACGGTGCAGTATGCCCTCCAAAGTGTTCCCGGAGTGGCGGAGGTGGCTTCCGTGGGTGGCTACGTCAAAACCTATCAGGTGGTGGTGGATCCGATCAAACTCGACCAGTACGGAGTCGGGTTAGGAATGCTGGTGGAAGCTATTTCCAGCGGGAACAATAATGTTTCCGGAAAGGTGGTGGACGTGGGTGGGAAGGAAGTCGCCATTCAGGGGATCGGTTTTTTTTCAGATCCGAACGAGATAAAAAATATCGTTTTGGGTTCGCGGTCGGATGGCATTGCGCTCACGGTCGCGGATGTGGCGGAAGTCCGAATTTCAGGAGCCTTCAGGCGAACCATCTTGGCCGATGGTAACGAAGAAAAGGTCGGTGGAGTAGTGGTGATGAGGTATGGAGAAAATCCCTTGAAGGTTATTGAGGCCGTCAAAAGCAAAATACGGGAGTTGGAAAAAGTCTTACCGGTGGGGGTTACCCTTCAGCCTTTTTACGATCGTACGGTTCTCATCGAAGGGACGATTCATACCTTGAAGAAAGTTTTGTTGGAAGAGCTGGTTATCACCATGCTCGTCCTCGCCGTCTTCCTGTGGCACTTTGGATCAACGCTCATTACCGCCTGTTGTCTTCTGGTCGGCGTGCTCATCACCTTTATCTCCATGTACCTGTTTGGCATTCCCTCCAACATCATGAGTTTGGGTGGAGTGGCCATTGCCATTGGCACCATGGTAGACGCGGCGATCGTTGTCAGCGAAAATGCTTATCGAAAGCTGATGGAATCTCCGCCGGCTACTTTCTCCGATCGGCTCCGGCTGGTGACCGAAGCCGCTCAAGAAGTCGGGAAGCCAATTCTGTTTGCTCTTCTTATTACCATTCTTTCCTTTCTTCCCATTTTCGGCCTGGAGGGGATGGAAGGGAAGCTTTTCGCGCCGCTGGCTTATACTCACACCTTCGCGCTCGTCGGGGCGCTGGTGGCCGGGCTGTTTTTGGCACCGCTGTTGTCGTTGTATCTGCTGAGGGGCAAACTCCACTCCGATGAAAATATTTTTGTCGTTGCGTTTTTGCAAAAGCTCTACAGACCGGTATTGCTCGCCAGTCTCAAATTTCGAAAATTGACGTTTCTTATCACTGCGGTCGTGGCGATCGTGGGAGGTCTCACCATATTTGGAATCGGATCGGAATTTATGCCCCCGCTGGATGAAGGATCGATCATGTACATGCCGATTACCGTTCCCGACGCGTCGGAAAAACAGGTGCAGGATCTTCTGCTCAGATCCAACCAGATCATCGCCGGATTTCCGGAGGTGGAAAGAGTGGTTGGAAAAGCCGGGAGGGCGCGCACGGCCACCGATCCGGCTCCTCTGTCGATGTTTGAAACGATCGTTACCTTAAAGCCGAAAGAGCAGTGGAGGGAGGGGATGACCAAGGGAAAATTGGTCGGAGAAATCAACCGGGCCATCAAACTGGATAAACTCTGGAACGGCTTCACCCAGCCGATTATCGGACGAGTCGACATGCTGGCTACCGGAGTTCGGGCTCAAGTGGGCGTAAAAATTTTCGGCGACGATTCGGCGCGGCTGGAACAGCTCGCCATCCGGGCGGAAGAATTGCTCAGCGATGTTCCGGGTTCTTCCAGTGTGGCCGCCATTCGAACCATGGGCCTCAAGTATCTCAATATTGATATCCGTGAGGATTTGCTGGCCCGCTATGGAGTGTCAAAAGCCGATGTTTTGCAGGCCGTGGCTATGGGGGTGGGCGGCATGCCGATTACCACCACGGTTGAGGGAAGAAAGCGCTTCGACATAGAAGTTCGCCTCAAGCAGTCCTTTCGGCAAAATCTTGAGGATATCAAATCCCTTCCTCTCCAGGGAAATAGCGGAGCTACGGTTATTCTCAGCAATGTGGCGGATATTGTGCTAGAAGACGGCCCCGCGGAACTTCAGAGCGAGAACGGAGTTCTCCGTTCAGTCGTCCAGATGAACGTAGAGGGGATAGATTTGGTTTCTTTCGTGGAGGAAGCCAAGGCTCATTTGGAAGAGAACCTGGAACTCCCCGAGGGTTATTTCCTCGCCTGGACCGGCCAGTACGAAAATCATGTCCGGGCGGTAAAGAAATTTTCCTGGATGGTTCCCGCAGTCATTGTCGTTATCTTCCTGCTGCTCTACCTCACCTACAAGGATCTTCAACTGGTGATGCTGGTGATGTTGACCTTGCCGTTGGGATTGGTCGGTGGATTTATTTCCCTGTACCTTACCGGATACAATTTTTCCGTTTCGGTCTGGGTAGGATTTATCACTCTCTTCGGTATCGCCGCTTCCATGGGGGTGGTCAAGGTCATTTATCTCGAAAACGCCTTCCGTAGGAGGTTCAACCTGTCTCTGGTAGAAGATGAAGGATGCGGCAAGCCCGTTCTGGAGCCGAAACCCATCACCAAAGAAGGCATACAGGAAGCCGTTTTCGAAGGAGCTCTCATCCGCCTTCGTCCGATCCTCATGACCGGCCTTACGGCCATTATCGGACTGATTCCTATGGTGACCACCACGGGGATAGGCTCGGAGGTACAAAAGCCTTTGGCAGTTGTGGTGATCGGCGGTTTGATTACCGTGCTCCTGTTCGCGGTCATTATCTTGCCGGTGGTGTTCACGTGCTTGAAAGAGCGGCAGATTTCACGATAGTCTCAGAAAAAGAACCCCGCATGCGTAAGCGCTGTGGGGCTCTTTTCTTTATTCCTCTCCCTCCAGTATTTCCAGGATCTGGTCGAGCTTCCTGTTCAGAAGTTCGAAATCCCGTTGATGATCGGAACCGCCGCCACCTCCACCAAACTCCCTCCTTTTTTCCCCTCCAAACTCTCGGTGTCTGCTGCCCGATGTTGATCCACCTCCTTGTCTTTCAAAGCACTTCTTACAATAGACTGGTTTTTTGCCATTGGGCTTAAATGGTACTTCGCAAGAATCCCCGCATTCGGCGCAATTGGTCTTGTGCATTTGTCGGTCAAAATCTCCGCCTCCGGATCTGCTATCGCGTGAAAAGTAACTTCCCATGATGTTTTTGTGAAGAATAAATGAGGTGTATAACTGGGAGATTGTACTTACCTCTGCCGAAAACAGCAATGAGAAAGAGATGGTTTTGGCGGGTGGCAGGGGCGGCAGGAATTCGCCCCACTCAGCGGGGTTGGAGACCGCTGATATAAATGGCAGGGGCGGCAGGAATTCGCCCCGCTCAGCGGGGTTGGAGACCGCTGATATAAAATGGCAGGCCCAGAAGGATTCGAACCCTCACTAACGGTTTTGGAGACCGGTGTGCTACCATTAACACCATGGGCCTAAAAGCAAAGAGATGATAACAAAAAAATGGTCGGATACCATCTTTTTCCTTTACAAAACCGCCTCTATCGCTTACAAAGGATAGGATTCTATTCTCTTTTTTTTCTTTTATGAAGAAGTTTCTTTCCCTGTTAACCGTTCTTTTGATCGGGTTCACGGTTACCGCTTGTGCTCAAAAGCCAGCTGACACCACGACTACCGGTGGTACGGAAATGATGGAAGACGGGAAAATGATGGATGGTGGAGATACGATGGAAGCCGATAAGATGATGGACAGCAGCAAGGGCATGACCAAGTAGTTTGTTTTCAAAGAAAGAGTCCGGACGAAAGTCTGGGCTCTTTTTGATATGCCGTTATTTCATCGCCACCTTTACAATTCTCTTGCTCTTCTCCACCCCGGGCTGATTGAAGGCATCCACCTGGTACAGCTCGCCCAAGATGGCGATCTGCATTTGAAACAGCATAAAAAGCTCTCCTAAAATCTGCTCACTCAACTCAGAAACTTCGATGGTGATGGTGGGACGGTCATCTTCGCGCAGAGCTTGTTCGGTCGCTCGGCTTTCCAGGAGGAGGATTTCGTGAGTACTTTGCTTGCGGTTTGGCACGGGTACGTCATGAACTGGTTTCAGCAGGTTCAGGAAGATATTCAGCTTGTCGTTCGGGCCATCCTGGAGCAGTTGTAGCACGGAGTGCTGGTCGCTGGCGCCGCGCAGCGGCAGGGGAGTTAGGCCGACTTTCCTGTTCTTCCCAATCGATTCGGCCAGCAGTTGCTGGTACCACAGGCCTAGCGAGTAGAGTTGATCGGAGTAGCTGAAGAAGGTGACGATCGGTTTTTTCTGAACATAAGCCAGTTGGGCCAGCGTGAAGGCGGGATTATTCTGAGCTTTTTTAAAGCAGCGCTGTTTCATCGCTTGAGCTCCGGCTAAGAGTTGCTCCGGTGTTCCCCCTAAGAGTGCCAGGGGAAGTAAACCAACGGTACTCAGGACGGAAAAGCGTCCGCCGACAGTCGGCGGAATGGGGAAGCTGGTCAGGCCATCTTGCTCGGCAATCTTCCTGAGTTCACCCACTTCCGGATCGGTGATGGCGATGAAGTTTTTCTGGTACTGTTTTTTGCTGAACTTTTCTTTGAAGATGACAAAAGCGGTCATGGTTTCCAGGGTGGTTCCCGATTTGGAAATAACCAGAATCAGGGTGCGTTCAGGATCCAGCACTTTCAGGAGCTGGTGGATGGTATTTGAATCGAGATTGCCGATCACCGTCAGGCGATCGTCGAAGGGGAAAAAGGCCTGCTTCAGCGCGGTGATCCCTAAGGCGGAGCCGCCCATACCCAGGCAGAGGACTTTGTCCCAAGTACCTCTTCGTTCTTTTACAAATTTCTTGATGAGAGGGATGACTCCATCGGCATCATCGGGTAAATTCAGCCAGCCGGTCATGTCTCGGCTGAGAATAGCGTCGAGGTGGGCGAAGTCGAAGGGGGAGGGCTTGAGGGTGGTTTTGAGGGAGAGCATGGAAACTGATCATTTACTTTATTGTACACGAAAAGGGTAAAAGTGGCTTGAATGACCTTATTTGACAAAAGTCACTAAGTATTTTATTGACATATTTATGAAATAGACTAAAATGCTCATGCTTTAAAAGATATCACACGCTGTCTTATGGCAAAAACTCTGATTCATCAAGCAATAGAAGCAGAACGGGGTCCAGAGCAGATGAGGGCTTTTAATACCCTTTCTGATTCCGTTCAGGGCGATCAGGAAAGCCCTGAATCCGTCGCCATTGATCAGGCTACTCAAGGCCAACAATTTACGAGGATTTTGGGGTCTGTAGGTGGGGCTGTCGCTGCCCGACTCAAAAATGAAACCGGATCACGTTTCAACACCCAGC
>JAUYKR010000048.1 GCA_030699855.1 bacterium | reverse complement strand
GAGAATGGCGAAGGTTTTCATGACGCTTGGAAATCGGCATCAGTGTAGCACAGCTAAAAAACACACTCAGGTCAGCAACTCCTCCAGTCTTTCCTTCTCCGCCGCGCTCTTGATCTCCATCGCAATTCTCTCCCCGTAGCTGATCGTTTCGCCGTGCAAGTATCCCGTGTAGGGCGTGAAGCGGGTCCCGGGAGAACCGGGGATACGCATGCTGACGTCGAAAACTACGAAGTCCTCTTTGCCCTGTTCGGAAACGTAAGCACCCTGGAGAGCGAAGGGGCCGATGATGCCCGGCTTGCATACTTTTTGCGTGGTTTTGACGAACTTTTCACCGAGCTCAAAGGCTTTTTCGAGAATGGATTCTTTGACCGTGCAAGCAATGTGGCCGTTCTCGATCATGGAGGGACGGAAGCCGGATTGAAGGAGATCAAGTTGTTCCTGAGCACTCAGTCGGAGGAAACCATCAAGGTTGGTCTGACGACGGGTATCGGTACCCATCAGCTCAAGCCGCTTAGCGAGTGGTGAGTAAAAGTAGTTGAAATTGATTTGCGGACCGATCACGTATTCTTCGATGGTGGCTCTATCGACCAGCTTGGCATTGCGCTTGGAACGCTCGTTAAAATAATCTTTTTCAGTCGTGATCGTAAAAAAATCTCTTTCGTAACCCCGCTCCTCCTCCGCCGCCTTCACCAGCAGGGGCCCACCACCCATGTTCACAAAATGCTTATCGAGAAGCTTCGACAAGTTTTTTTCGGACAGTATTTCCCCGCCCTTGCGAAAAATCTTCGGCGTTCGTATTCCGGCCTTTTTCAGCAACCCATACTGGTTCCCGGGCTCGTCGCGCTCTTCCAGTCGAACCATATGCCTGGTGCCGAAGATCGGGACCTTAAAATCTTTCTCGATTTTGTTGAAGTCTTTGAAGTACACCCAGAAATACCGATTGTGAACAAAGATGGTGTTGAGATCGAGAAGTCGCTGCTGATTTTTCTTATCGAGCACGTCGGAAAACTTGTCGAGCAGCATCACCTCATCCACGCAGCCTTTACCGTCTTGAGATTTGTAATAGTGGGAATAAGTTTTTTCCCGCCCTTTTTGGCAGACAGCCAAAGTTCGAAAACCAAGCTTCTTGGCTCCATGACAAACATCCAGCCCGCTGTGTCCCCCAAGCACGGCTATGGTTAATTTTTTAAGGTCATAACTTTTGAGAATGTTGGAAATGGGAATCATAGTTATTAACCTAGAATATCTTGCAGTCGGTCAGCGATAATCGCGTCCTTAATTTCCCTCACCACCCTCCTGCCCGTGCTCATGGGCACGTCGTATTTGAGGGCAGTGTAAGGCGAACCTTCGACGAATGGATTTGTTCCGGCCACGATCCGGGCGGAAATTTCGAAGCAAAAAATTTCCAACTTTCTGGTCACAATACATTCCAAACAGAAGGGACCAAACAGACCTTTGCCGCACAGTTCGCGACTGGTTTCCACCACCCGGTCCCCCATTTCGAAGAACTCGTTGAGCAGAGACTCACGCACCACCACCGGAATATTGCCGACGATGGTGTAACTGGTGTGAATATTGGCATCGAGCTGATCCTGGGCTGTGATGCGGCCGATGGAATCGGCGTTAGATTCGTAACGCTTGTCAAAGCTCATGATTTCCAGTTTTCCGGTGAGAGAGGAATAAAAATAGTGGGCATAGAGCGGCACGCCAACGATGTATTCCTGGAGAACGTAGTCAGTCTCCTCGGGATACTTACGATTTTTCACCTCGTAGAACTGTTCGGCGCTGTTGGCGATGAAATAGCCGAAGCCGCCTCCGGCGCCGTGGAATTTGACGATCACGGGCTTGTTGATGTCCTCCGGCTTTTCAAACACCCGAGGGAGTTTTAGATTGGCTTTTTGAAGCCATTTTCTTTCCATGGCCCTGTCCGATTCCCACTCCAGAATTTCCTTGGTGCCGTAATACATGACTTTCATTCGCCTGACCCTTTCGTGGCCCATGTAAGAGATGAAGGAGCCGTGTGGGATGATGATGGCCTTTCTTTTTACCAGTTCCGGCTCTATTTTCGTATCCCACTCTTTCCAATCGTCCACCAGAAGGATTTCATCCGCCACTCCGTATTCTTTGTAGGGTCGTTCCGCCCCACGCTGACAAATCACAATGTTCCTCATCCCCTCGTCTCGCGCTCCTTTGAGGAGCTGAAGGGCCGTGTGGCTGCCGATGGTGGCAATGGTGTATTGGGAAATATCGCCCATACTTTTTATAAAGTAAGGAAAAATCTGTCCGAGTATTTTCCGTAGTTTACAGAAGAATTTGTCGTTTGTCCAGGAAAAATGACTCACGCTTACTCCACCTCGTTGAGGTAACATTGCTCGCAATAAATTTTTTCCGGGCATTCCGGTCTATAGGGAGTGAAGATCGTCTTCTGACACTTATCGCACTCCCGTTCCCAAGTAGTTCTTGGCTTTCTCCTGCGAATACGAGCGCGGTTACGTTCCTCCGGACAGAGGTGAGGAATGGGAATTTTCATGCGGCGATAGTATTTGAGCTCCTGAGCGATGATCTTGAATGGCCTTCCCGTTCGCTCACAAAGTATAGCCCAGTTCAAAATGTCATCAGGTATATCCTGAATCGAGTCCGGTAGTTTTTCAGCCGGAATGGTTCGCTCCGCCTGAACTGGGGTTTGAAAATCACACCACTTCCAATTCATTCGCAGAGCCTCCTCTTTGGAAACAGAAAAGTAATCATTGGCGACGGTTTCGTTATAACTGAACAGGGAATTAGCGATCGGAAAAAACTCTCCAAACTCCCCTGTTTTTTTCATGTGGTCGACCAGCTTCTGGCGAACAGAAAAATATTCTTCCTTCGAATACTGTTTATTGAGAATGCAATATTCTGCTTTCTTCATATTGGAACAACCGAAGAGATCGTGGGAATTATTGACGATCATGTGGCTGTACCAGATGTCGGAACTGGTCCAGCAAAACGTGCAAAAGGCACAGCGCTGACCCTCGATAGAGCCCACCATTTCGTAGTAAAGCTGGGCGCCGAAACCACCATGATCGCAACTGACCATATCGCGGGCGCCCCATCCGGCCAGGAAACAATCTTTTAGGTCTTCAGCCGGGCCTTCCACGTCAAAACAATTGGAACAGTTTTTGCAATTGCGAAGATCATCTCCGCTGGAATTCTCACAATTGATGATTTGGGCGGCGCGATGGGGAAACCGGAGGCGGAATTCCTCGAACTGTTGTTTCATCCTCTGCACGCCGGACCAGCTGTGGAGCTGATACTCCTGGATCTTTTGATGATACTCTTCTTTTGAGTAAGGCTTGTTGAAAATGTGATATTCCTTATTGCGAAGTCCAACGCAGCCGAAACAATTGGTGCAGGCACGACACTCGAATAAAAAATCGCTGTCCTTGCAGTTGTAGGAACCCTGGCTGTAGCGAACGTTGTAGCAGTCCCCGCAGTCGATGCAGTCGAAGCAGAGTTCGGAATGATTGGTCCAGTAAACATCGCTGACATCTTTGCAGTACATGCTGAAGCAGGAGTTCATGCAGTCTTCGCAGTAGTCGCCGCCGAAGACCAGGTAACAATTTTTGTTCGAGTTGGTGATATTGCAGTACTCGCTGTTTTCCCCGCGCAGGTTGAAGAGAGCGATTTGAGGAACGACCCGCTGCAGCTCCGCGAATTGGTCAAAAAACGGACGGTTGAAATCGATATCTCTTCCAAAATCTCTGGGGTCCCATTTGTCCGACCACCAGCAGTCCGGGCAGTACACCTTGTTGAGCTTGTCCGGAGAATAAATGGAAATCATCGCTTTCGCGCACAGCGAACACTGGCCTTTGTAGATCGTCCTCTCATTGCGATGGCTCAGTCGGCGCCGATGGCGCTCTTCGATACACAGCGTAGGAGGTGTTACTCCCATTTTTTTGTAAAATTCCTGCTCCCATTCGGTGATGGTGAAGAGCTTGCCAGTGATACGACAGGTTCGGGTAATATCGGGCATAGGAAAAACTAGACTGTCCTATTGTATCACCATCATCGGTGCAGGTCTTTGACCTTCTGGTGAAGTGCGTGATCCGGGTGACGCTGCCTATGAAGCACCGTAAAGGTCAGACCGATGATGACGAGAGTGCCGCCAACAAGGTGATAGCCAAGAAGCGGCTCGTCGAGGAAGATCTGGGCGTAAAAAATAGCAAAGAAAGGCGAACTGAGAGCGATAGTGGAGGCACGAGTGGCCGGAATCAGTTCCAAAGACTTGAACCAGAGAGTCTGCCCCAACAAAATAGTGACCACGACAAAAGCGACCATAGGCCACAAAGCATCTCCCGACAGGAGTGATTGGAAATCGTGAGATTCACCGAGAAGAAATACAGAAAGAATAAAGACAACCAAAGCTCCAAGGCCGTTTCGGAACATCACCACCAGCTCTGGTGAAACATGGGAAAGATATTTTTTAAAGATGTTGTTGGAAAGCGCCCAGACCATAGTCGCTCCGAGAACCAGAAGATCTCCTCCATTCGCAGCCTCCAGCTGGATGCTGAATCCCCGGGTGATAATAGCGGACACGCCCGCCAGCATAACCACGATACCCATCAGTTGTTGTGACGTTATTCTCTCCCTTAACCAAATCATGGCAACCAGACCAGTGAGCACAAATTCCATTGGAGCGATGAGGATGGCGTTGGTAGCGGAGGTTATTTTAAGGCCCTGGTACATGAGCAATGGTGCTGCCGCCGAGGCCAACAACGACATCACCAGCAAAGCAAAGAAACTGCGTTTTGAGAGGAGAAAAATTTTTTTCAGTTCCGGTAGTGCTCCAAAAAAGAGCATGAGGACAAGTGCGGAAGCGCCATAAGCAACTACGAGAAGTGTGGAGGGCTCAAAAAAATTGAGCAACACTTTGCCCAGCACCGTAAAGCTGGAAAC
>JAUYKR010000041.1 GCA_030699855.1 bacterium | reverse complement strand
GCTGGTTAAAAACATGGTATTGCTTGTGACGCAGACCGTAGCAGCCGATGCAGTCGGAGCATCCGTCGCAGTTCAGACAAAAAGTCAGGTCGTGGGAATTGTCGCAACTGCGGCAAAAAATGGAGTTGTACAGGTTTGCGCAATTCACACACTCATAGCAGCGTTCGGATTTGTGACAGGCGTAGCAGTCCATACAGTCTTTCGACTCGGACAGAAAGAAGGAGTAGTACAGATCTTCTCCAACCATTCCGGAGACGCAGAGGTAGGAATTTCTGTACCAGACGGAGTAAGGACAATAATCGCTGTTCTCCCCGTGGGAAATCATCAGGCCTATGTGTGGCACTTGTCGGAACAGTTCGGAAAACTGCTCGAAGAAAGGTCGGCTAAAGTCAAAATCCCGACCAAACTCTTTGCCATCCCAGGAATCCCCCCACCAGACGTCTTTGTCGTAGACGATAAGAGGAGAACATGGTTGATAAAAAGAGATAATCCGTTTTCCCGTCTTGTCGCATGATCGATGATACAGTGCTCGCTCGTTTCTCCAGGCCAGTCGTCTTTGTTGTCGACAGTCCGGACAGAGAGCGGGTATGGGCACGTCCATGCGTTTATAAAAGCCAATATCCCACTCCGTCACTTCAAAGTCTCGCTGGCATTGGGAACAATTGCTCATGCCCATACTTTACACTGCTACCAAAATCATTCAAAACGTGGTATCATAAAGGCACAGAACTTTGAAAAGTCCTTTTCATTCAGATGGAACTTTCCCGCCACCAGCGCCGCATGCTCTTGGTCCAAGCCCTCTTCCTCTGGGAAAACGGAATGCTCAAAAACAAGCGAAAGGAGCAGCTGATACATAGCGCTGAGGACGTAATCGGATACGTGTGGGAGAACCTGAGTCCGACCCCCTATCCCAAGGATTTTACCGACTTTGACCGCGAGCGCTTCTTTGGCATGATTCAGCATATGAATGATCTGAATCGAAGCCTCATTCGCCTGGCGCCGGAGTGGCCGCTGGAAAGAATTGCCCCCGGCGACCGGGCTGTGCTATATCTAGGGTTGTATGAGCTCCTGTATACCGACGTTCCCCCGCCGGTGGTGATCAACGAAGGCGTGGAATTGGCTAAGGCCTTCGGTGGCGAGCGCAGTTCCAAATTTATTAACGGCGTGCTGGGCAACGCCATGAAGACACTCAAAAAATAATTTTTCCCCTTATGTCAAAGGATCCCTATGCCGACCTGATCCCCAAACTTGGCCTTAAGCCAAAGGAACACGACTCCGACTTGCTCGAGCGCGTTTTTGTCCACCGTTCCTACGTGAATGAGCATCGGCGCGAAGGACTGGAAAGCAATGAGCGGATGGAATTTTTGGGCGATGCGGTCTTGGAACTGGTGACCACCGAATACCTCTATCAGAACTTTGATCAGGATGAAGGTGAGCTGACCAACTGGCGCTCGGCTTTGGTTAAGGGGGTGACTTTGGCACAGGTGGCTCTGGAGCTGGGACTCGGCGAATACCTCAAATTATCCCGCGGAGAGGAAAAGAGCGGAGGCAGAGAAAAAGATTATTTGCTGGCCAACACGGTCGAGTCCCTGATCGGGTACATCTACCTCCGTGGAGGCTACGACAAAGCTCAACTGTTTATTCGCCGTTTTATCCTGGTTCGCCTCCAGGAAATTCTCGACAAAAACCTGTACATCGATTCCAAATCTTTTTTTCAGGAAACCGCCCAGGAAAAGCTGGGGGTGACTCCCACCTACGAAGTCCAGGAAGAAGAAGGCCCCGACCACAAAAAGACCTTCGTCATGGGGGTGTATCTGGGCGAAGAACTGGTGGCCAAGGGTCAGGGAACCAGCAAACAGACCGCCGAGCAGGAGGCGGCGCGAAATGCTCTGATCAAAAAGGGCTGGATCATCAATCCGAGTTCAGAATAGCTGGAGGATGATGCTGGCCAGATTGCGGACGATGGTGTAGGCCACCATGATCAGACCAAGGCCCAGGAAGGACCAGATCAGGGTGTTTTTAGCAGCCGTTAAACCATCTTCTTCCGCTCTGGAAATTAAAATGCGAAAGGCGCTGTATAAAACCATGATCACCGCCACTCCGCCGGCCAGGAAGAAAATGGGAGTGATCACATAGTTCAGGATCACCTTCTCGACGGCGGTGATAGGGTCTTTTTCGTCTGTCATGTTAAAGGTCGGCAGTTCGACTGGAAAATTCTCACTGCCACCGATGTTTTTGATGCTGATGCCTTTGCCTGTTGTTGCCGCTCCATCACCAGAACCTCCCCCGGAGCCACCACCATCATCCGTGCCTCCTCCAACCACAGTCGTAGTGCCATCGCTCGCGCTCTCCTCCTCCGCAAAAGTATACTGACCGTTCCAAAGTACGGCCGTAAGAGCAGAGACGAGAAAAATTGAAAAGATCTTTTTCATTTAAAACGTTAAGGCCAAAATATTCGCCACCAGCGAATAGGACAGAGCGGATATGGTAATGCCCACCACCCCAAAGATGATCATCTTGGTCGAATTTTTCAGTTCCTCCTCGTTATCCGCCTTGATGATCAGCTTGATGCCGGCGTAGAAGAACACTGCAAGGGAAAGGGCGCCGATCAGGATCGAAATCTGCTTAATCACCCACGGGAGCCAGCCCGTCAGCAGGTCGTTGTCTACAAACTGGATACCAGAATCTCCTCCTGCGGTGATTCTGGTGATGCCATTGGCATCAGGTTTGGGGATTTCTAGGGTAGAAAAGGGGGTAATTTGAGTCATTAATACGTCTGCAATAAAAAAACTGCTGACCAGAAGGCCGATGATGATGATCAGGCTGAGAAAGAGCAGGTCTTTTTTTGGCATGGGTCAGCGAGGAAGAAGAGAATGATTTTTTTTACTGTGGAAAAGATCGATTTCCTTGGTGTCGCTGATTGAGCGCATGCTCATAAAAACTGTTTATTTTGAATATCTCTCAACCGGTCCTCGCTGCAAAAATTCATTCTCTTCTTCCTCGCCTAAACCCCACTCACTTTATCATAATCTTTTTGGCCGCATCCTGTCTATATCTCTTTACAAAGGCTTGGTTTAAGCTATAATGCGGGCTCGAAAATTTAATGACAGTCATGGCGACTCCAGAGCAGAGATTAGATCAGCCAGCCGACTGTTCGCCCGCGCGAGATATTTTACTGCAGGCGCAAGCTTGTCTGGAAAGCCAGAAGAAGCAGGGCATAATCGATCGAATTTTAGAAGAAAATATCAGAAGCCTACACTGTGCTTTAGATGACGATCCCGATGTCTTGCAAAACGTCACGCTTGAAATCTTGGACAGAGTGCTCCGGCTGATATCAGATGTGGGAGTGCTTCCGGCTGATCCCCGACCGGGATATTGTCCCTCGGATGGAATAAGGATCGATGCTTCGGCGAAGGTACCGACATCCCCAGAGAGAGGCCGAGACGCGCTTGTTGCCCACTATACTTCCCTACCCTCTCCTGTCACGATTTTCTTTGATGAGCCAACGGTTCAGGCCCTTCAGAATCGACAGCCTGGTTGGATGGAAACGCTCAGAAGTAGGGATCAGAGAATCTTCGTAGGCGGAGTGTGTCCGGTGGTAGTTCATGTTCCTGTTATCCCCGATCCGTTTGAATCCGGCTATCACCGTGTTCAGCTGATGGTTGACTCTCATGGTGATTTGATCGTCACCGTATTGTTTCTCGATCATGAGTCGATTGCCGATGGGCCAAATACTCCGGAAGGTCTCCAGAGAGAAATTAAGGGTGGACAAGCCTTCGAAACAACAACGATTCCCTTTGGCGCCGATCAGCTGGTCAGATGGAGAGAAGAACAGCCCCTTACGGTTCTTCAATTTGATTCCACTTTGGCCGAAGCCATTAAGTCCAATGAGAACATAGATGTTCAGGCTCTTATTTCAAAAAACCCCCACTTCTTGACATCGGCTGAAGTGATGGCTGAACTGGGTTGTGAGGTTCGGATTACAGCGGTCGGATTTCCGGCTGGTCTTCGGGAAGATCAGGATGTCCTTGTACTCATCCAGTCCTGCGAGCTGCGAGATGGTGTTCTTCATCTCGAACTGCGCTACCCTCATTCGCCAGAATATCTCAAGCAAGAGTTGGAGCAGGCCAGAAATTCCATTCGCACGCTCCGCTCCCGCTTCGCGCCTGGCATACCGGCGGAAACTCTTAAACAGGGATTCCTGGGAGAGCTCCGAAACATTCGTGCGCAGATCGCTCCGCTGGAGGCGCAGGTGCGCCGGATGCTTGATGGAGCAAGGAAGAGCAGACTCCTAAAGGATCGATGGGTCAAGGAATATGAGGAAGTTCTTACCCTCATTCAAGAAGGATTTTTTCGGATCATGGTTGAACAAGTTTCCGAGGGAAATTTTCGGCCGCTGGAAAGCATGGTGAGGGAACTCGATGAGCTGTGCGTGGAAATTGAGCTGACCGGAATTCCGGTGGCTGATCGGATCGGATTTCAGCCGGCGGTGGAAATCATGAATGGTCAGTCACCATCGCTAAGTCGGGATGCCCTTCTGGATCAGACTCAGCGGCAAATGCGGGAAATAGTCAGCCTGTCAGCAGGAAAATCAGGCATGGAGCCCTATGCGGAAGATCCGACGGCGTACTACGCCGATAAGTATAACAAACAAGTCCTGGGTATTCGCGACCGGCAAGGGAACCTGGTGGCGATCGTCGTTCGGCAACGAGTTGTTTCTGCTCCCGGAAGCACGGACGACGACATCATGGTCATCGGTTGCGCGGATGAACAAGATACTCTTCAGCGTTGTCGGCGTCGGATACTGGGCTTTATGGCCTTTGCCAATTCATCCGCATCGGACGATCTGACCCAGCCGGAAGTTTTCTTGGCCATGACTGGTTGGCTGCCACTTTGGCGGACTTTTCTGGGCGGAAGGGAAACCAGAAAGGTTCAGGGAAGAGCTGTTCCAGTCGCGACCAAGACAAACAATACGGAGGCCAGATTCCCATTCTGTGTGGCGGCTGCCACGGGAAAAACTGATTCGCTTTTAGAAAAAGCGTTGAATGGAAGTCAGTCCACCACGGTTAAGCGCAGAGTGTACCAACATCCCGAACCGCTTGAGCTGGCCCAAGTCGATTTAGACCGGTATCTTCGTTATTTACAGCGAGACGGTTTTCAGGTTGGCTCCTGTACCGATGATGTAAGAGCCGGCGCGCGTTCACACGGTGGTGAAGTGGAGTTGAGCCAGTTACGCCAAGCAATGCCGGATTTATTTCCCGACCTCCTTGGCGATGGCAGAATGCTCCAGATTGATACGCAAGGTGGTGCCATGTGGGATCAGCTCCCGAACGGACCGGCAGTCCTGGCGTTCTCGGTGCTGAGGGATTGTCAGCCGGATTTGGATCACGTCCAGTTTTCTCCGCTTCCTTCTCCGGAATTCTTTAAGGCCAGGCTCGAAAATGTAGAAAAGCTGGTGGCTTGTCTGTTTGCTCAATGTGAGGGGAATCCATCTGAAGTGGTGAACCGGCTGGACACGGTTATCATGTGGGCGGATAGGGCAGAAAGAGCGTTAAATCACATTCTTTTTCAGGCAGCCAAGACAGGTTGTCCCCTCAATGAAGCGACGATTCACGCCTATCAACAAATACTGGATCGGTTCACAACTACCAGACTTTTTCGCAGTCTGCTCCGAAAGGTACCGGCGGATCATGCTGGTGCCGACGAAGTAAAAGTGGACAAAGGTGGAGGAGATAAGGATTACTCCTGCCATGTGGTGTTTCCTGCCGGCCTGAAGGCTGGATTGGAACTTTTAAGGGAGGTCTACGTGGCAGATGGCAACCATGTGATGATAGAGATAACGGATGCGGTCAAAACAAACCAGTTGAAAAAGGCGGATGTCATCAGAGAAATATTTGAACAAGGTTTCTTTCTCAGCGCGCTTTTTGGAGGCGGATCGGATCCGGCCACGGATTATGTGATGGAACGCATCAATGAATTAGGTCAAAGTCTTGGAACTGAGCTGAGCTTAGATGTCAACCTTCCGTCTATAACCGCAAGCCCATCTGCTCCGAAACCATCGAAGGTATCAGTCTTTCAGGTCAACAATGCTGCAGGTGAACACATTGGGTACGGCATGGTTTGTCCTTATTTGGACCGCTACCTGGTCGTTGCCACGGGCAGGTGGGAGCACGGACCCGAGCGGGCTTTGGCAAGGAGAATTTTACTGACGCTCAAACAATTGTCGGGTGGAGCGCCGCTGATTTTTCCGAATGATCTGAGGGATGACCTCGATGGAAGAGGCTGCCGGCTAAAAAAACTGAATGAACAGGTGAGCACGGTAGAGCGAACCGCTCAATTGCCAATTTCTCAAGACCCACGGCCAATTGAAAAGAAGCACGTCGTTGGTCCGGAGGGGCTACGAAATGATTGCCCTCCTTCCGGACCGCCCTGGTCCAGAGCAGGGGCAAAAACAGCGTTAGATGCTCAGGCGGTGGAACCGGTGTCTGTGCCGCAAGCTGCTCTTCAGTCTTCACCTCCGCCGCGGAATGGCAACGGCCAGAAAGGCAAGAAAGGAAAGAGGAGAAAACGGAGATAATCTACCCGATATACCCCCAAAAACATTCTTGACCCTCCTACGGCGGGCAGGCAATAAACCATTAACCGATGTATTTCCAAAAACAATCCTGACAGTAGACAGTGTATTCGCTGTCCGGCCGATAGGTGGAGATAATCTTCTTCTGGCACTTGTCGCAAGTTCGGTGATAGAGCTTGCGCTCATTGCGCAAGGATAAACGCGCCTTTCGCCGGCAGTCCGGACATGATTTAGGTTCTGGCAGGTTTTTCTTTTTGTAAAAAATCTTTTCCTGGGTGACGATCTGGAATTCCGAGCCGCAGTCCTGACAGGTTGATTTGGTCGTGCCTTCGGCCATAGTTATCGGGTAAGGAAAATATCTGAGGTTATTCGATCCTCATGTGAAAAAGTGCTGTCAAAGTACCGTCCGTACTCCCCCGCCTCGATCATCGCCTGTTTGATTTCCGCCACTTTCATTTCGTACTCTTCCTTGGTGAACTGCTGATTCAGAATGCAGTACTGCTTGTTCTTGATGTTCACGCAGCCAAAGCAGTTTTTGCTGTTCAGAGCCGCAAAGCAGTACTCGAGATCGTTGCAGCCGATCAGGAACCAACAGTGATTGCAGTTAAAGCTCTGGTCGCAGGACATCACGTTGTAGCACAGCTCGGAGTTGTGGAGATGATCGACATCCACGCAGTCTTTGTCGCCGTAGATTTCGTCATGGCCGTAAATAATGTCTTCGCTTTTGTCGACGTAATAGGAGTCGATGATGTTTTTAGAATTGTTGATAAAGTCGCCCGTGACATTTTCGTTGCTGATGCCACGAGTATGCGGGCGCGGAACTTTCAGTTTTAATTCTTCAAATTTCTTTCGAAACTGGGCGATGTGCTGCGGATTTCCGGAATCAAACTGGGCGATGCTGGCTTCGTATTCCTCCTTCGAAAGCGGCTTATTGAACAGATGATACTGCTTTTGCCGCAGACCGACGCAGCCGAAACAGTTGCGGCACCCAATGCAGTCGAAGGAAAACTGCAGGTCGGAACAATTCAAACAATCCTGGCACCAATCGCAGTTGTAGCATTTTTTGCAGTCCAGGCATTCGTAGGTCAGTTCACACTCGGCGTTGCCGTAGCCCTCGGCGCTGTCCTTGCAGCGGTCGGAGGATTCCAGATACAGACAGTTTTCCAGCCGGCTGCTGGCCACGCACAAATAGCAGTTTCGGGACTTATACAGGTAGGTGTTGTACTCGCAATTCTCGCAGCTGCTGTCCACCGGCAGAGCGATCATTGGTTGGGATTTGACCAGGGCGTTGAGCTGGGCAAGAAAGGACATGCGTCAGGTCGAAAGCTCATTTATACTATCACAGCTTTAGAAAGGCCACAGATGAACATCCACATTCACCATACAAACGGTCTGGCCCGGCGCGGTCAAATCCAGACTGCGCATGGTGACATCCAAACTCCCTTCTTCATGACCATCGCTACCGCGGCGGCCGTCAAAGGAATCGAGCTGAGCGAAGTTAAGGAGCTGGGCGGTGAAATTGTCCTCAGCAATACCTACCATCTCCACCTTCGCCCCGGCGAAGCTATCGTCAAACAGGCCGGAGGCCTCCACGCCTTCATGAACTGGGATGGGCCGATTCTCACTGACTCGGGAGGTTTTCAGGTGTTTTCCCTGGCCAAGATCAGAAAGATCAGCGAAGAAGGCGTCACCTTCAATTCTCACATCGATGGTCGGGAAATTTTCCTCAGTCCGGAAAAGTCGATGCAGATTCAGATCGACCTGGGGGCGGACATCATCATGGCCTTCGACGACTGTAAGACGACGACCGACAAGGCAGACGTGAGCAAATCGATGGAGATTACCACGGCTTGGGAGAAGCGTTCGCAGGAGTACGTCCGCGCGAGCGGGAGCCAGCAGCAATTGTTCGGCATCGTCCAGGGGGCGACCTATGCCGACCTTCGCGCTGCCCACGCTCAGGAACTGGTCAAAATCGGTTTTGACGGCTACGCCATCGGCGGGCTGTCTGTCGGCGAATCTGAGGAGGAAATGTACGCCATGACCGAAGCCGTGATTCCCCACCTGCCCGAAGATCAGCCCCGCTATCTGATGGGTGTTGGTACGCCCGTGAACCTGGTCGAGTCGGTGGCCAGGGGCATCGACATGTTTGACTGCGTGCTACCCACCCGCAATGCCCGTCATGGCCACCTTTACACCAGCCAGGGTATCGTCAACATTCGCAACGAACAGTGGAAGGCGGACTTTTCTCCCCTAGATCCTAACTGTTCTTGTTCCACTTGTGCCAAATATACCAAGGCTTATTTGCGCCATCTGATGGCCGCTCAGGAACCGTTGATAATTCCCCTGCTCGTCCGTCACAACGTCGCTTATTATCTCGATTTGATGAGAAAGCTTCGAGAGAGCATTGAGCAAGAGTCTTTTGAGCTCTTGAGGCAGGAAATACGGCATACCTACTCATTGTAGCCCCTAGTATTTCGTGATAGTGTGGGCATGATTTTCACGGTCACATGAATGAAGATATTCGCTGGAAGCAGCGTTTTCAGAACTATCAAAAATCTTTGCAGATGCTGCGGCAAGCAACTGCCATTCAGGAGCCATCCGATACTGAAAGGGCCGGAGTCATTCAGTTCTTTGAGGTAACTTTTGAGTTAGCTTGGAAGGTCCTTAAGGATTATTTAAATCAAAAAGGCCATGAGGTAAAAACACCCCGGGATACCATAAAGCAAGCTTATCAGAATGAGATGATAAGAGATGGCAAAATCTGGATTGAAGCTTTGGATAACAGAAACTTTTCTTCCCATATGTATGATGAAGAAACAATTATGCGTATTGACCAAGATATAAAGCAGAAGTACTTGCCCTTATTGAATGATCTGAATCAGTACTTGTTAACCATTCTCAATGACTAATATGGGATTAGAAGATGTAGATTTCAATCTCATCATTGATTTTTTTAGAAGCATACCGAATGTTGAGGAGGCCATTGTTTTTGGATCGCGGGCTCTCGGAAATGCCCGAAGAGGATCAGATATAGATCTGGCTCTCAAGGGAGCGAAACTTCAACCAGATGAGTGCGTGTCTATCCGTCAGCAGCTCAATGAAGAACATCCACTCCCATATTTTTTTGATGTTATCCACTATGCCACCATTACAAATAGTGAGCTCAAGAGTCATATTGACCGACGCGGCCAAGTTATTTATCAAAAAACAGGGTAATGAAGAATAACATCTTTCGCGCCTACGATATTCGCGGCAGCTACCCGGAGCAGCTGGACGCTCAAGCGGCCCGCTTGATCGGCAAGGCCTTTGCAAGTTTTGTCATCCGCAAGTACGGCATCGAGCATCCCCGCGTCATCGTCGGCAAGGACAACCGCTCGCATGGTCCGGAACTGCAATTGGCCTTCATCGAAGGCTTGCTCGAGCACGGCGCTCACGTTGCTCGCGTCGAAGACTGCCCTTCGCCCATGCTCTATCACGCCGTCTGCGTCGGCGGTTTTGACGCCGGCGTCAACATCACCGCCTCCCACAATCCGGCCGATTACAACGGCTTCAAATTGGTCGGCCGTCAGGCTCACTCCATCTGTGGCGAGGAGATCCAGATTATTTTAAAAATGATTCAAGAAGAGGATTTTGTGCCGCCATCAGAGGGTGAAGTACAGGATATCTCCATCGTGGACAGTTATTTTCAAGCGCTGACAGATCTTGTGGAGTTTCGAAGGCCGCTGAAAATCGTTATCGATGCCGGTAACGGCATCGCCGGAAAGTACTATCCGGAACTCTTCCGCCGCCTCGGCTGTGAAGTGTTTGAACTCTACTGCGAACAGGACGGCAGCTTTCCCAACCACGAGCCCGACCCGGTGGTCGAGGTCAACACCGCCGACCTCAAAGCCGCCGTGCTGGAAGCTCGG
>JAUYKR010000034.1 GCA_030699855.1 bacterium | reverse complement strand
TGCGATACTTCGGACTCGGCGGGCAGTACTCTTAGCTGCGTTCATCCAGTCTTCCTTCCGGGTGAAACGATCCAGTACATGATTCCGGCCGATGGATTAGGAGTGAATGGTCTACCGGGAAATAATCCGCACCTTGAAGGTATATTTGTGGGGGCAACTAGCGAGGCAGCCGGAACTTTCTCCGCTCCGGTTGTGGCTGCTCAAGGGGTGAATCACGAAGACGTTATTGCCGCTGATTTTGATGGTGATGGAAATCTTGATCTAGCCCTCAGTGATCCGGATAATGATCAGATCAGCATTCTCATCAATCAGGGCGATAATACCTTTGCGGAGGTGGTGAATTATGATGTGGGAGACACCCCGACTCGATTAGTGGTGGGTGATTTTAACACAGTGGAGGCCGGGTATCCGGATATTGTCGTGATCAATAGCGCGGGTAACACGGTGAGCGTTCTCCTCAATAACGGAGTGAATGACCCCGGCACTTTTGAAGATGCTGTGGGATCTCCGTTCGCGGTGGGCGATAACCCCTCTGCTCTTTTCGTCGCTGATTTTTACCTCGATAATCCCGAGAGTGAACTGGATGGGAATCTGGATATTGTCGTGGTCAGTAGGGATGGTGGAGCTGCCGGGGCATCCTCTCTTACCGTCCTGGATGGTGACGGTGCCGGAAATTTCGACGCCGGGGTTGGGATCGTAGATCAGACACCAATACAGGATCTTAGCTCTTTTGTTTATACGGATCTTGACGATGACGGTGATTTTGATGAGATAGCGGCAGATGGCAGTTCTGCTTTTGGCGGCTCACAACTCTTTATTTCTGAGCGGGATGATCCGGATGAGACCGAGTCCGTCGGTGTTCCACTGACCCTTGATGCTAATCCGAACGCTAACGTCCGGGTCGTTTCACCCGTGCACGATCTGGATGGTGATGGAAATCTGGATATTGTCGGGCTTGTGCCCAGCTTAAATCTGTTGAGAGTTTTTCCCGGCAGTGGAGATGTCGATGGATATACAGATGTTCCAACCAATATCACCAATATCTGTAGCGATGGCATTCCGTCTTCCGTAGCACAGGGGGATGTTGACGGGGGTGGGGAGCTCGATATTGTGGTGGCCTGCGCCGGCGCTACAAATGAGGTTATTGTCCTCATCCATGATGATGCTTTTAGCTATTCTTCCTCCAGCGTTTCTCTCAGCTCGTCTCCCAACGAACTCATCCTGGCGGATATGGATGGAGACGGACGCCTGGATCTGGTGGTGGCGATGGACAGTACGGTGGCGATTGCCTATGGCGAGGCTCCGGCCGTCTCGACTTCCAGTGGCAGAAGCGCCGGTTTGCGCCGGACTCATATCAGTGATGTCCGGGATTCAGAAGAGCCTCCTGTTGAAGAGGGTAGTACCCGGCATGACGCGGCCGATGGCGAGTCTGGAGAACCAGAAGGCATCATCGGGGTGGGCGGAGACGGAGGAGGCAACAGCAGTGACCCCTTGTCCGAAATGGAAATTCTGGAACAGTTTGTCGGGAGTGCGACGGTGGAGGAAATTCAGCAGGGGTCCAGCCTCGTGGAAGTACCGATCGTTCTTATCCGTCGAGCACTTTCCGCTCTTCGAGCGATGGTCTTGGGAGACTCATGGCCGCAGTTGGACGCGTATATGGCCGCCGGAATTGAGTTTAGCATTACCAAGCCTGAACTCCTCAGCATGCTTATCCAACGCCTTCCCGACCATGAGGCTCTGCTCCAACGAGGCTACGATCTCCATGTCTCCAGCAAGGGCAATAGCCCTATTCCAGATGTGACCGTGCTGCTCAAGACCGTCACCGCCATTCTGGCGGAGATTCCCTCGCTTCCCTTTGGGGAGATGCTGGAGCGCACTTCAACTTGTGAACGCCAGTTTCCTGATCGCTGGTACAGCTGCATCCTCCGCGAATATCATCGCGATACCCCCATCAAGACCTCGCTCGAATACGCCATTCAGCCACCGACAGCCGAGCTCCTCCGGGAGGTTTTGAATGCGGTGATGGGGAGATTGTAGGTGAAGGGGGAGAGGGCACTGCTTTTTTCGCTGTGGAAAGTACCCCCTTCTTTTTTCAGCCTATGAATTCTTTGCTATAAAGGTCCTCGCTTCAAAAAACAGTGCCCTCTCCCCCTTCACCTGAATGCATGAAAGAAACTACTTTTTATGAAAGGCATTCGTCTTGAGGAAGGGAATAACAAGCAGACAGGTCAGCGAAGTGACGATGTTGACCCAGATCAGGATTTCGATGATGTCCACCTGAACGGAGCTGACTTCCAGCTCGGGGTGATAGGCCGCCATCAGCTTGTTGTACAGGAAGCCGGACAGCCAGCCGGAAATGGCTAGTCCGATGTTCATAATGCTGGCAATGATGGCGTAGTTGGTGGCTTCCGCCTTTTTCGGCGTGATGAGCACCGCCAGCTTCAGCAGGGGAATGTAGGCGATCATGAAGACCAGTTCGCCGACGATGGATTGGACGTAAAGAAACTTCTCCATGGCGGTTAAACCGATTGCGGTGCCGATGGGGCTGGCCCAATCACTGCCGACGATGAGGGTCTGGAATACACTGTCGAAGAAGTAGACCGGGCTGGCGATGATGACGCCGATCCAGGAAATGAGCACATTGCTACCGATAGTCTGGGCCCATTCCGGTCTGGTGACGGCGAAAGAAGTGAAGCCAAAGGCGGCGGCGATCAGGACTGTCCAGACCAGCAGTGATCGTAGCTTGACCTTATCAAAAATCTTCACCGCCAGAATGACGCCCAGAATTGAGCCCAGCTGGGAAATGGTGTCGATAAAGCCCAGCGTTTTTTCATTTACACCCAGAGTATCTTTCACATAAAAAAACATGCTGGAGCCAGCTCCGGGATTGATGCGCCAGAGCAGAATGAACAGCAGGGCGATGAAGATCATGCCTGTGGTCAGATTGATCCGTTTCAGCTTGGTAAAATAGGCGATCATCCAGGCGCCGAAGGCGGCCCAGACGAGGGTGGTAAAGTAGATGCGGGAGAGCCAGGGGATTTGTTCGGCCAAGTAGGTATCCAGGCGGCCGCCCAGGACGATATTGCCGACGATCAGAGCGAAGATGACGATCAGGGCGATGATGAAGCCCTTGCTGAATAGCTGATAATCAACCTTTTTTGTCTGGTGCTGTTCCCAGCTGCTCTCGGTGCTGATTGAATCTTCGGGCTTGTATTCGAAGAGCTTCAGTTCATCTGCCGGCTTTTCGTGAATAAAGAAGGAGGCAAGAAAGGTACAGAGGGGAAAGGCCGCCGCCAGAAAGTACATCTGGTGCGGCGTGAGGATGTCGGCATAGATGAGGAGGCCGGAAAAAAAGGCGGTGAGGAAGGAGGCCACTCGAATCGAAGCCTGGGTAATGCCCTGAAGACGGGTTACGTTTGCTTCGTTTGATTCTTCCACAATAAAGCCATCGGTGGCGACGTCGGTCAGAGCCAGCCCTAAGTTGGCGGCGACAAGGAGCAGAAAGAAGCTCTCAAAACTGTTTCCGTACAGCGCGATGAGCGCGTAGCAGGCGAAGGCGATCAGGGGGCCGACATGTAAATATGGGCGCCTTCTAAACCTTCCGATCGGAACCAGGTCGGTGAGGAGACCGAAGACCGGTTTCACCGTCCAGGGCAGGGTTCCGGCCACGCCGATCAGACCCATTTGATAGAAATCGAGTCCGAGATCTTCCCGCAAAATCAAGGCCCCTGCGATGGAGGTAATGCCGGCGGAGCCTTGCACGAAATACACAACCGAAACGAAGAATTCGTTGAATGATTGCCAGGGGAGCCATCGGGTCATTGGATGGGAGTTAGGTGATCACCAATATGCATTGTGGCAGAAGTAGGGGGTCGATTGAAATGTTTTTTTTCTTTTCGTTCTTTTGGCAGCAAAAGAACCAAAACTGCCGGGGGAAATAAACCCCATCGACCCTTTCTAGCTTCGATATGTCAGTGAGGCTGTATTTCCCCCGGACCCCCAGTTTGTGGTTTATATGGCTGTGTTTCATGGCTTTTCGAGGTGGGGAAGGTTATTATTTTTGAGTCTTTGCATCGCATGAAGATACATTTGCTTGGCTCTACCGGCTATGTCGGCTCCTGGATTCGGAAGTATTTTTCCGAAGCAGGTTACGATGTTCATACGATCTCCGTCGACGTCCGTGACAGGCAGGCTGTTCAAGCAGCGCTCAAAGATGCTCACGACAGCGTGGTGATCAACGCCACAGGGAAGACGGGAAAACCGAACGTGGACTGGTGTGAGGATCACAAGTTAGAGACAGCGGAGGTGAACATCACCGGAGCGGTGAACGTCTGCTCGGTGGCCTCCGCGCAGGGGAATTATGTGGTACAGATTGGATCCGGCTGTATCTTCAACAGTGAGTGCGGAGTTGGGAGTTTGGAGAGGGGAGAAAACTCCGAACTCCGTTCTCCCAACTCCGAACTCTTCACAGAAGACGATAAGCCGAATTTCTACGGTAGCTTTTACAGCGCCACCAAGGCGGTGGCGGAGGGCGCTCTTCGCGAGATCCCAAACGTGTGCATTCTCCGCATTCGTATGCCACTGCAGGGCAGCTCGCACCCGAAAAACTTGCTCGACAAACTTTTGGGGTACTCCAAGGTTATGTCCGTCCCCAACAGTGTGACGGTGATGGAGGATCTGATGCCCTTCATCGAACGAGTGATCGAAAAACGGCCCACTGGTCCCCTCAATGCGGTAAACCCGGGGGTGTATGAGCACCGCGACTTGCTTGAACTCTATCGCGAGCTTGTTGATGGCTCCAGGCAGTGGGAATACATCGGTTTAGAGGAGTTCTCTGGCATGGTGCGAGCGGAGCGGAGCAATTGCGTACTCTCCACGAAGAGGTCTGAGGAGATGGGGATAGCGATGCCGCCGGTGCAGGAGAGTTTAAGGAGGGTTGTTGAATCGTATAGAATGCCTTAAATTGGCAATTTAAGTAATTCTACTCCTGGAATTTCACTTTTTTACGTATTCCCGGGAATCCCGGTAGATTGACAAAAGTGCCTTTTCCAGGAGAAAAAGATATTCGATGGCGTATTGAAAAAAAGCCACGGAATGAAGCGGTGGCTGGGGTGGTATTCGTTTCCACCGTCCGCGGTGATCGCCACTCTCTAGTGTGGAAGGTGGGGTATGGAACAAGCAGAGCAAGATGAAACCCCCATTTCGCCTGGATACTAGAGAGCGTTGCGGGTGGTGTCAATGGCGCCGACCTTGATCTTTTTCTTGTTTCTCGATTTTCTGGAAAAGAGGGGGGGTGAGGGCAAATAGTGCAATATAAAGTATAAAGCTTGCTCTCTTATTTTATTTATCTGCCCGAAAGCAGTGTTGAAAACAATCTCCTATGTGGCCGTACTTTTCATCATAGTAGGTCAGCATTTCTGCTCTTTTAAAGCCGGCTTCTTCACACATTGACAGTACATCCCATCCGAAATCTGTGAATACTAACGATCCTTTGCTGGAAATAGGATTGCCGTGATATTGCTCTGGTAAGCAGTATCTTATATTTCCATTTTCGAGCTTAGCTCTTTCTTCAGATTTTTCTTTGTTAGGATAAAAAGGGATTGAGAAGAGTAAAATCCCATTGGTTTTGAGTGTTCGATGGGCTTCTTTGAGCGCTCTCTTCGGATTTGGTACATGCTCATAGACATCATTTGAGATTATGAGGTCAAGACTCTCCTTTTGAAAACTCATATTGAGCGCATCCTCGTGTCTTATGCCATTTATTATTTTTCCAGAATCAATATTATGACCAAGGTATTCGCTGCCAGTGATTTTTTTGTTATTCAACAACTCTGAAAATATTTTGAAAAGGCCGGTCACTTGTTCATAAAGGTAGATGTCTTGATATCTTCTTTTTTGTATTAGCTTGAGCGCATAGTACGCGCAAAATCTTTGACGGTTGTTAAGCCCGCAGTGCTCGCAAATGAGGCGCTCTCTGTAATTAGGCGTGGTGCCGTTTGAATACGCAAAATCTATCAAAAATAAAGTTTCCTTCTCACAGAGAAGACAAAACCCGCTTTTCTTGAGTGTTCCGTGTTTTCTAGTGTCTTTGGCCAGCCCCTCCTCTAGTTTTACTCTTTCTTGATAGTGTTTTTCGAAGAGTTTCTTAAATTCATTTGCATTTTTTATCGGCTCCATCCTCATTTTTTGTTCTAAAAAATTTCTTTAATGAGTTTTTTTGCTGATGCTTGGGAGCTGTACTTTCGTATGTATTCTATTTCTCTTTTACTCATATTTTCCAAGCCATTTGTGTCGTTCATGAGGTCTATAATTCTCTGTGCGAAGTTTTCTTCATTGTCACAGGGTTGAATTATCTCTTCCGCCTGTGGTAGGCCCTCAATACCAATACTTGTAGAGACTACTGGAATTCCGTGATGCATGGCTTCTATGAGTTTCCCCTTAACTCCGGCTCCGTAGAGAAGTGGAATAATCACTATTTTGCTTTTTTGATAATATCTATCCAACTCCTCGTCCGTAACGTATCCGGTTATATTTATACTGCCTGACTTGTGCCTTAGTAATTTTTCTGTTGGATGTGAACCAACAATATTGAGTAGTAATTTAGGAAATTGTTTGTTTATTTTTGGAAAGATTTTTTCAAGAAACCAGAGCATCCCATTTTCATTTGGCGGGTGGCTGAATCCTCCGACAAAGAGAAGGCCAGCTCTCTTTTTGAAGTCCGTAATTGGCTTTGAGAAGTGATGAAAGACAGAAATTGGGATAACATCTATTGTTTTAAACGGATGATCTTTTCGGATGAGCTCTCTCTCCAGGTTGCTGAGGGTCAGTATGTGGTCTGCTTTTTGGAAGATTTTATTTTCTAAGATTTTGAATCGCTCGCTTTGTCTTAAGGATCGATGTTCTCTCTCAACTTCAAACCTTCTTTGTTCGCGAAGGTAGTGCAGATCATGACCAAAGTATATGATTTTTGCTTTTGTATTATTTTTTATGAAGTCGATATATTTGTTAGCAACCTCAGGTCTTTGAAGGTATGCGATATCAATTTGACTCCCGTTTTGCTTTATCCATTTTTGCCAGTTATCGGAATAGTCCTGCCCATATAGCACTTCGATTCCCAAATCTTGTAATTTTTGAGTATATGGTTGGTGTGCATGGAAGTTGTCTCCTATAAATTTGACATTGAATCCCATGCTTGAAAACAGCTCCAAATATTGGAAGGTGTGCCGGGCTCCGGCATCTTTGTCGAATTGTGGTACGTGGTGGTCTACTACCAGTATTGTTTTCTTATCTCTGCTTCTGTCTCGTGCGCGAAAAATTTCTTTTTCTGAGTCAAAATGGTCTTTTTCTAGAACCTCTTTCCATTTTTTCAAGAACTTTTTGTGATTGATTACTTGGTATTTTTTTAGTCCTGACTTCTCGTCAGTTCCACAGGATGCCCCTTCTATATGAATAACCATTGATTGAGGCTGGTAGACTACTTTGTAGTCTCTTTTTCTCGCCTCAAAGGCAAGATCTGTATCTTCGTAATAAGCGGGAGCATACCTCTCATCGAACCCCCCTATCTCTTGCCAAAGTTTTTTGCTGATGAGTAGGCAAGCACCAGAAACATAATCTACTTCTTTTGTGTAATTATATTCTGGTTTTAGGTGATCTTCACCCCTTCCATAGTTCCACCCCTTGCCGTCTCTCCATATTATCCCTCCAGCCTCTTGCAGCTTTCCATTTGGGTATATGAGTTTAGCCCCGACAATTCCTATTTTAGAGTCCTTTTCTGCCGTTTCCACTAGGGAGCCAAGCCAGCCTGGCTGCACAAGGGTGTCATTGTTAAGGAACACAATATATCCCCCCCTTGTTTCCAGGGCAGCCCTGTTGCAGTTTTTTGTGAACCCAAGATTCTTTTCGCCTCTCACCACTTTAATGTTTTTGATGATTTTTCTAAGGTTACCTGTTTCGTCTGTGGAGCTGTCATCGGCAACGATAATTTCGTAATCGCTAAAGTTCGTGTGTTCCTTGATTGATTTTAGGCAGTTGTAAGTTGTTTCCCAATTGTTAAATACGGGGATCACTATTGAAGCCTTTGGCGAAGAGCAAGGTGTGAATGTGATAGGGGAGGATGTATGTGTGGGGATTGTTTTTGCTTCGACCGTTTTCTGAATTTGGGCCCCTTCATTTTGTTCCTTAAAGTTATGTGCCTCCTCTACTTTCATTTTTAACATGTCCGATGAATCGCCGCTTACTGCCTTTAGGAAGTTTTTTATTCTTTTTATGCCAAGCTGTCTCCAGAAAAGCTTTGGCTCCAGGAGTATTTTTTTTGTGAGAATGAGCACTGCTTCTCTTTTTGAACCAATGGGGAAGAGGAAACGAATTGGGAAGGTGATAGCCCTCCCAATTTTGTAGCTGAATGAATTGCTAATGCTCCTCACTTCTTGTTCTTTCATTATTCGAGTCCATCTTTCGTTTTCGAGTAACTCACTTGTGTGGGCTATTGATGCCTGAATTGATTGTATTGATATGTTTTTTTGACTGAGCTCTTCCTGGATAAGGGATACTCTATTTTCACTTTCTTCTATTAGTAATTTACTTTTTTCGTATTCGTTTTTTAGGAAATGAATGGACTCCCTTTGTGAGAAAATAGCCTCCTTGAAAATCTCCTTGTGTTCTTGGAAGGTTTTAAGATGGCTAGTCAGGCTAAGATTTTTGAGTTCTAGCTGTTTTCTCTTGTTTTCATTATCTTTGAGCAGCCTTCTTCCCCCCTCCTCTTCTTTTCTTAACTGTCCGTAAGCCTTTTTTAATTCCTCCTCTTTTATTTTAAGTTCCTTATTTTTTTCTTCTAATTTTTGGATCCATTCGTTTTTTTCTTGTAATTGTCTTTCTAGACCTTGGGCCCATTTTGTTCTTTCCTCTAATTCTTTCTCTCTCATTTCCCCTAACTTCGCACCTTCTATAAGCTCCCTTTCCTGTGCCCCCGTCCACTTAATCTTCTCTTCCAGGTCTTTTTCTAGGGACTTTGCCCATTTTGTTCTTTCCATTAGTTCGTGTTCTAAAGTGGGGTCTCTGAGCTCCTGAGGATTGGTTATGTAATTGAAATTGCTGACTTCTTGAGTGATGGAATTCGAACAAATGGCTATTAAGTAGAGTTGAGAGCCGGAAATATCTCGCTGAGTAAACGTTTTTTCTCCAAGATCATTTCGTTCTTTGTATATGGAGTTGCTGAGAAAGTTGTCCTGATATCTTAAATCGACCGTACTAAAATAGTTAAGAAGCTCCCTCCTGAGTTCGGTCTTGTTGAATTCTTTTATGTGAAATGGATTTCCCTTAGGATAGACCTCATTATTTGGAGTCGAAAGAATAAGTATACCATTGGGCTTGAGAACTCTTCTTGCCTCTTTCAGAAATAATTGATAGTCCGGAATATGCTCTAGAGTTTCGAATGAAACCACCACATCAAACTCGTTTTCTTTGAATGGTATTGATTGAGCATCTGCCGCAATATATTCCCCATTTTTTAGGGGGAAGTATTGATGAGCGTAGTCAATTGTTTCCTTGTCAATGTCTATTCCCACCACCTTGCTTGCCCCTTCCTGCTCTAATGTTTGGGTGCCATATCCTGTTCCACAGGCGATATCGAGCACTATTTTATCTTTTGTAAATTGAGTTGCAAAAAAATATCGCGCAAGATGCTCGCCATAAATAAAGTTTTCCTGATGATGCTGGGGGATCATTTTTTCACCTGTAGGCTCGAGCATTTTTAATGTTATACTTCTTTTGGAATTCTAGTCAATTGGCCCTTAAATGTCTATGAAAGGAATCATTCTTGCCGGTGGTAACGGCTCGCGGCTCCACCCGGTCACCAAGGTGACGAGCAAGCAGCTGCTGCCCATCTACAACAAGCCGATGATTTACTATCCGCTGGAGACCTTGCTGAAGGCTGGTATCAAAGAAATTCTGATCATCGTGGCGCCGGAGCACGCCGGAGATTTTGTGAAGTTGCTGGGGTCTGGCAAGGAATTTGGCGCCCGTTTCTTCTACGAAGTCCAGGATAAGCCGGATGGCTTGGCTCAGGCATTTTTGATCGGGGAGAGCTTCATCGAAGAAGAGAATGTTGCCATGATTCTCGGCGACAACCTGTTCGAAGATGATTTTAACGAAGAGGTGAAGCATTTTTCCGGCGGCGCTCGGATCTTCGTGAAAGAAGTACCAGATGCCGAGCGCTTTGGCGTAGCTGAGCTGGGTCCGAACAACAAAGTCCTTTCTCTGGAAGAGAAGCCAGTCCAGCCCAAGAGTGATCTCGCGGTGACGGGCTTTTATCTTTACGACTCTACCGTGGTGCGAAAAGCAAAGGCCCTACGGCCGTCCGTCCGCGGAGAGCTGGAGATCACCGATCTGCATAATCTGTATCTCCAGGAAGGCCAGCTCGGTGCTGAGATCGTCAGGGGGGCCTGGTTTGACACCGGAACCTTCGAGGCCATGTTCGCGGCTACCCAGTTTATCCGTGACAAGAACTTATGATCGGAGTTGTTGTCGTGACCCACAATTCGGCCAAATATCTGCAGACCTGCCTGTCTTCACTGTACGACAATTTAAAGTTGCTTGAGGAATCCTCGATGGTGGTCGTGGTCGACAATGCCAGTCGGGACGACGGTGTTGCCTTCGTTCACCAGTTTTTTTCCCGAGCGCAGCTGATTGAAAACAAAGAGAATGTTGGCTTCTCCCGTGCGGTAAACCAGGGCGCTCAGGTTTGTTTCAAGAAGGGCTGCGAGGAGCTCCTCATCCTCAACCCTGATACCAAAGTGGAGCGCGGAGCGCTGGCAGAAATGCTCAAGGTTTTGCGAGCAGGAGAAAAGAGAGCGATTGTGCAGCCACTCCTCACCAGAATGTCCGATCCAAGGCTGGTGAGCAGTTGGGGGAATGAATATCGCGGACTTGGTTTGGTGCTCTGCGGAGGTGGCGGGGTTTCAATTGAAAACGCAAAACGTAAGACAAAAAATAATAAATTGAGAGACCGACAGATAGGGTTCGCGTCAGGCGCCTGCATGCTGATCCGGTCCGAAGTTTGGAAAAAGCTCAAAGGCTTCGATGAGCGGTATTTTCTGTACTTCGAAGACTCCGACTTTTGTCGTCGAGTCAGGCAAGCATTTTTGGAAGTCTGGCTGGCACCGCAGGCGCGGGTGCAGCACGATCACTACTGGAGTCTTTCTCCCCGCAAATGGTGGTGGAGACTTCGCGGTTGGATGAGGTTTATTCCATCACCGAGTTCTTCCGTCTGACGACGATGTCCCAGAAGTAGCGGAGGTAGGTGGGGACGAAGTTCTTCTGATGCCGCCAGATCCACAGGCTGGATACTTGCTGATGCCGTAAAACTTTTCTCCGTTTTTTGAGGATGTTTGGCAGAGTCTTGATCACTTCCAGGCGGGAAAGGACAAAAATTCTCAGAGCAGCCCAGCGCAGGGTGAGGAAGGCGGTGAGGATTACCGCCAGATCGCGCAGGATGATCCAGGGAAGATTCAGGATGATCACCGGAAGGGGAATGTTATGCAGGTAGGCCCACAGCTGATTGCGTTGGGAGCGAATGCGATAAACATCATCTTTCACCTTTTTGATGGACTGGTTGATCTTGTGGTAGACGATCGATTTGGGAGAATAAATACACTTCCAGCCTTGGATAATTCCGCGGAGACTCAGATCGCTGTCTTCGTAATTGAGGAAGAATTCCGGATCGAACAGGCCAATCTCTTTTAACATTTTTACCGAATACAAGGCGCCGCCGGCGCAGGAACCGAGGGGGAGAGTCGGTAGTTGGGAGTTGGGAGTTGGGAGATTTCTCCCCCTCGGTACCGTGTCGCCGGTAGAGAGCAGATCGTGGCCGGTATTATCGAGTTTGCTTCGGTCGTAGTAGTTGACCATGCGGGTGGCGACGATGCCGGCCTGCTGCGTCTCGGCCGCTTCCACGGCCTCGTTCAAAAAATGTGGATCAACGACGGTGTCGTTGTTGAGGGTGAAGATATAGTCAGCCCCCTTTTCCAGAGCGGCCTTTATTCCCACATTATTGCCTTCGGCAAAACCCAGATTGTGTTCGTTTTGGATCACCGTGACGGAGCGTTCACCAGCAAAAGCGTTTTTTAGCTGCTCTCCTTCACCTTTCTCCGAGCCATTATCCACCAGATAAACCCAATAATTGGAGTAATGGTTTTTAAAAACCGATTCCAAGCATTCTTTGGTGTCTTTAAGCCCATTCCAATTCAGGATAATAATTGCAACGTGAGGGGATTCTCTCTTCATTGTGAATGATTTACCCTCCACTTAGCCCTATTAAGACGAGTGTCAACATCAACACAGTGAAGGCGAATATCGCTCCATTCATGATTATCAGGAGAATGATGAGTGTTGCATTTGACCATTGAAGTTTTTTGCAGAGCCTTGCTAACGCAAAGAAGCTTCCTATCCAGATGACATCTACCGTAATAGAATAGAGCCATTGATATGGAAAAAATTGTGTTAGGTAGGAGAGTATTATATCGGGTGAACGTAAGCCTATGGCGAAGATACTTGTATATGGATTTAAGTAGAGTAAGAACTCTGGGGCTATTCTGGCGAGAAGTACATAGCCTAAGCTAAATGCGATAGGAATGAGGCCCTGTGTGCTTTTGCCCTGCTCTTCATCTCTCTTTTTCCATCTCTTTACAAGAAAGAGTAACCCCAGCAGGAGAATAACTGTTAATGCCATGCTTGTATTATTCATGAGTGCAACAAGAGATTTATGTACGTTGTTAAGAGATGTTCCCTTGCATTGTTGGCGCGTATTTTTGTTCTCGATGAGATTACAGTCTTCAAATACCGCATCTGCAAAAATATAACTGTTTGTGATGCAGTGGTCTCGATCCTTTTGATCTTTGATTTCCAGGCAGCCTTCTAACGACCATGGACTTGCATTTCCCTGAGGTGTTTCTAGGTTGATCCATGTTCCAATAATGAAGACGATCAGTGGGATGGTCAGTAATTTTTTCATCTTGCGAAGCTTCATAAAGCTGGTTTATTTTTTTGGATACGTATAGGATTTCTTTTCCAGCTTGTCCTTTGTAAGGTCTAGAGCGTAGAGATTTGAGAGAACTTCCGGAGATTGCCACGGAGAAAAGCCAGGTCCTGGAGAGAAATCATTCCAGGGTTCCCAGAAGACGAGATTGCCATCATAATCTATTTCCAAGAGCTGGAATATCTTTCCTTCGGGGAGTTTTTCGTTATAGAGCATAGTGTTTCCCAAAGGAAAATCAAAGTAACCACGTGCAGTATAGTTACTGTCCCTATTAAGATCGTAAGCCCAAATACTTTCGCCTGACCCATCAGACGTAGTATAATAAAATTTTGTTTTATCTTGAGGACTCCTGACTACTTCATCTACATTCCAAAAGTGTTTTATCCCCAGCTTAAATCTTGCCTCCAGGAGCTCATCTCTGGTGTTAGATAACTGATCTGTTAGTAATTCAATTGTTTTTTTTAGGTTCTCTTCGCGCAAGCTATATCTATTTTCCGTCCCTTTGAGGGTTAAAAAAATGACTACACTTACCAAAAGCGTAATCTTAATAATTCCGATTAATTTATCTGCTCTACCCTTCATCTGAAACTGTTGCTTCCCAAGATCATTCATGCAATCTTTTTTACGGTTACATTCTACTATGGATTTTTTCCTTGAGCTATTGAGAATGCCTTTGTCGTTTTTTCTTTATGTATCAAGTTCAGGGACATCTTTGGCATTTAACTTGGGTTCTGGCCCGTGCGGACTTTAAACTGCGCTATCACGGCTCGGTGCTCGGGTTTTTTTGGGCTCTTCTCAAACCGCTCTTCATCTTCTTGGTGCTCAATCTGGTCTTCTCCCACCTGTTTTCCAGCGGTGTCGAGTACTACTCGTTGCAGCTGCTCACTGGCATTATGCTGTGGAACTTCTTCGCCGAAGGCAGCATGCTGGGGTTGACCAGCTTCGTGGGCAAGGCCCACATCCTGACAAAAATGAGCTTTCCCCGCTGGGTCGTGGTCGTGGCTTCCTGCCTGCAGTCGCTGATGTCTTTCGCGGTGAATTTTTTCATTTTAGTGGGAGCCTTGCTGCTCTTCGGTCCGACTCTCGCCCTGTGGCAATTGCTGATGCTGCTGGCCTATTCCCTGCTGATTTTCGCGGTGATACTGGCCTTTTCCCTGCTCACTTCGGCTTTGTTTGCCCGCTACCGCGATTTAAATCAGATCTGGGAGGTGCTGCTTACGGGCGGATTTTTCGCGGCTCCGGTTATTTATCCGATGACGATTCTTCCGGAGTCCTTGCGAAACTGGTTTTATCTTAACCCCATGACTTTTATCATCGAACACGCCAAAGGGGTGATCTTTTTGGCCGAGCTTTCCCGGCCGGACCATCACTTGATCTACCTTGGGGTGGTTTTGGTGGCCCTTCTTTTAGGCATTTGGGTGTTTGCCAGATTCCAGGGCAGAGCAGTGGAGTATCTTTAATCTTTATGGGAAGGGAGCATGTCTTACATTTTCTTGCTGCGGAACTCGAACTGTGCTGAATTCAGCGGCGCAAAACCATTACATTTCTTATACCCTTTTCATCATCGAATCCCTCAAACAGGACCTCGCTGCGAAAATGTAAGACATGCTCCCTTCCCTATATTTTATCTATGATTTCCGCTTACAACATTTCTAAATCCTTTTTACTGCCTCACCTGCGCCAGCGGTCGGTGCGGGGTGGTTTGCTTGGCTTTTTTGAGCGAACAACCCACGAGGTGATGGAGGTGGTGAAGGATTTTTCCCTGGAGGTCAGTTCTGGTGAGTTTGTGGGGATCATGGGGCCGAATGGCACGGGGAAGTCGACCCTACTCAAGATTCTGGCTGGAGTTTATCAGCCCGATAGTGGAGAGGTGAAGGTGGATGGTAAGCTATCCGCTATTCTCGAACTGGGAGTGGGATTTCACCCGGAACTGAGTGCTCGTGAGAATGTCGAACTCAACGGGGCGCTTTTGGGCCTGTCTTCCGGCCAGATTCATCGGCAGATGAAAAGCGTGTTTGAATTCGCGGAGCTCACCAACTTCATGGACATGTCTCTCAAACACTTTTCCAGCGGGATGACCGCCCGCCTGGCTTTTTCCGTGGCTATGCAGGTCCAGGCAGACGTCTACCTGGTCGACGAGGTACTGGCGGTGGGCGATCAGAGCTTTCAGGAAAAATGCTTGAAGCACTTTCGCCAGCTTAAACAGGAGGGGAAAACGGTGGTGTTGGTTTCTCATTCGCAGGCCCTGGTCAATGAGATATGTGACCGGGTCATTACCCTGTAGTACCATTCTGATACATCTGTCTGCCACACCCATGAAAGCCTACCTCGAACTTCTTCGTCCCCACCACTGGATCAAAAACCTGTTTGTTTTCATTCCTTTAATCTTTTCGCGTGGATTTTTGGACCATGAGCTAATCCTGATCAGCTTTAGAGCTTTTTTTGTGTTTGTGCT
>JAUYKR010000017.1 GCA_030699855.1 bacterium | reverse complement strand
TGGGAGTTGGTCGTTCCGCTGTCCTTGGCTCGCAACAAAGTGGTGGTAAGCGCCCAGGAGCTTGGCAGTGCCGATAAAAAAATGGTGGCGAACTTTACCGTAAAGGTTGACGAGGAAGGCCCGCTCTTGGGGAAAATTTTGCTGCCTGCCATCGACGCCAACGATAACGCCGAACTCAGCAGTGAAGAGCTGGAACTCCGCGGAGAAATAGGAAGCGATGCCGTCCGCGTCTGTGTGGTTCACAATGAAGATGAGCCCTACTGCCTCAAGCAGTTCCGCGCCGGCGACAAAACCTACCGCTACGCCGGTTCCATCGGCTACGGCAACGTGAGCCGTGGCAAGAATAAGTATGCTATCCGCGCTTACGACCAATTTGACAATGTCAGCCAAAAGGTCATTTACATCTTCCAGGGCGTGGCCAAGCCGGACGGGAGGGTGGAGGAAGAAACGGCTGAGGATTCCACTTCCCCAAAGGTTCCAGACGCTCCTTCCGCCGAGTTGCCCAAGCCGGTGATTACCGATCCGGATCCCACTGTGACCTTCCAGACCGATGAACCGGAACTTCGCATTCGCGGAACTGTTAGCGCTGGAACCCAGGCCATCTATGTCAACGACAAGCGGGCCAGCTTCCAAGCCGGCTCGGACAGTTTTGAGCTCACCATCACTTTGGAAATGGGCGAAAACAACATCCGTGTCCAGGCCGGTGACGGGCAGGGAAACAAGAGCAAGACGGCCCTGCTGCGAGCGGTGTACATCGAGGCGGAGGCGGAAGAATAGCCTTCCAACTTCTCCACAAATCTGCTATAATAATGGGAACTCGTCACCATTTTGAATTAATTGTGGCGAGAAAAAATAAATAAAAAATCCCTATGCAGATCGAGGAATTTATAGCCTTCGTCCAAGAGTGTGGCTTTTTGGGCAAGGATCGGCAAAAAGAATTGATCGCCAACGCCAAGTGGATGTCCGCAGCCGAGCGGGCCTTTGTGGTGTCTTCGATCAAGGAAACTCAAGCCACCATCCAGGCCAATGAGGAAAAATTCACGGCCCAGCTGGATACGGCCGAACAGGCCCTGAAATTCTTCCAAAAAGAAGAGCTGCCCAAGTTCATCAAGGAGCAGGAAAAAGTGGAGCAGGATCAGGAAAAAGGAACGGCCGACGATCTGCTCGGTTCGCTGTAAAAATAAAAAATGAAAAAATTGTTTTGTCAGATCGGATTCTCCTCCACCTTTGTTCACAAGCGACTTGTCTGCATGGCTGGGGATGTGCCAAAGCCGGCGGATAACGCTACCGAGGCGGCGGCCGTCATTGAGCGTTTGAAGGAAGGCGAAGGAGCTGGTATTGACAAGATGGGTAAGGTGAAGGCTGTGCTGACCGAGGTAAAGAAACTTACCGTTAAAGCCGATTCACTCGGTACTCTGGGGAAAGGAGTGTTCGACAAGCTCCAGACTTACCTTAGCGGTAAGGGTGTAAATGTATCTGACATCAATGATCCTGAAAAAGCTCAGGAAGCTTTCAACACCTGGATCGATTCCCAAAAGTCCTCACTCGAAGCCAGCAACAACTTGGCCCTGCGCGACCTCGACAGCAAGTTGGAAAATATCTGGGACATGATCCACATTCGCCAGGATTTTGCTGAGGTTTTGGCCGGACGAGTATCGGGAAATCCCACGCTCAGCGTTGAAATCGGTACGCTGTTCGAGAATCAGTTGGTCAGTCTAGAAACCAGCGAAGCGATCAAGGATTCCAAAGAAAATGCCGAAAAAATGCGCTTTGGACTGGTTCAATATGCCAAGATTTGCGAGCTGAGAAGCGAGCATTCCGATGCCAAAAGTGCGGACACAGCCGTGTATTTGAACAGTGGTCTGATGTATCTCACTGGTGGTGGCAACATCTTCAAATATTGGCTGGGAGATGGAGGCAAGCTTCATGTCGTCGACGAGGACGGAGACGTGCAGGTCTACCATCATGACCAATTAGCCAAGGGTATGGCTGCCTGGGAAAAGCTTCCTAATAAGATTGCGAGTGGCAATTTGCCGGGTGTTGATGATGCAAAGAAGTCCCCCAGAGGCCCGGAATTTGTCGCTCAACTGTACAAAAACATGCTTGACGAGCACCGGTATGTGAAGAAAGGAGAAGTTGATTATTTAAATAAACTTGATCCTGCCACCATGACGGCTATCGCCGGTTTGCGGGCGGCGGACAGAACTGCTTGGAATGCCGCTGTCAAGGCTCGCGACAAGGCTTATCTGGACAGTTCTGGAGCTACGCGCGGTGCTTCGCCATCTGAACATTTGTTTGACCGGGCCGGAAGAACAGCAGCTTTTGACTATGCCGCTGGCAAGAACAATGAGGCTTTCAATGATGTCATCAAAGCTCTTCCTGCCGTAATGGATGCTATTCTTGCTTTTGGCAAAGGTTTGCCGAGCTTGGGCCTGGATACCTCTGATTTAAGGCGAGGGAAGGAGATGGCGGAATTGCTGACCAGACCAGATTCAAATATTCTCGAGTGGGGTGCTATTCATGTTGAGGCTGGTACCGCACTTGAGACTCAAGTACTTTTTAGGGTTAATAAACCAAAGGGAGTTGAGCGGAGAGAGGTAGGTAAGGTTGAAGTGAACGGTCGGAAAACGCTGCTGCAGGATAACTTTAAATTTGGGGCCGCTCCTTGGGAGAACTATCTCCTTCTGGATGCTCGCGGCGCTCTGGGTACCGTAGACCTTCAGCCCGGTGACAAGGTCACACTTACCATCAAGAACTTTGATAAGAACGGAAGACCAGCTGTTCCAGCGGAAACCAAACTGACGATTGAAATCAAGGAAGCAAAGGCGAATCCGGATGTTCACGATGTTCTGCTTAATCCGACAAAAACTCTTTTGGAAGATGCTCCCGGAAAATATCGGTTACAGACCGGCAGTTTCACGGGCGACCGGACAAATTTTGCTCAGCTTGAACCGAGACGCGTGAAAGTTGGCCGAATAGCTCATCCTACTGAGTTGGTGCAAATCGCAGGTGGTGGGACGTTGCCATTGGGATCAATTACACTTGACCCGGCCAACGGTATGCTGAGCTTTGTCCGCGCCACTGCCACGCGAGACATTCCCTTTGGTAGCACCTTGCGCATCCCCTTTCAATTGACTCCAACTGGCGGCACGGCAGTGATCGAATGGGTGGAGATCACTCTGGAGGCGGCGCCGTCTCCGGAAGCCAGTGATGTAGCCTTTACCACAGCTACGACCGAGCTCAGGAGAGGTGCTCTCACCGTGAGGGCTGGCGGAGCATCATATACTCTTTTGTCGCTTCCGAGCAGCCCAAGCCATGCTGGGGTGGAGAGGAGGGCAACTATTACCTGTCAGGAGACTGGACAGATATATGTCGGTAGGGTTGATGCTGACGGTGGTGTTGTTATTGACAACAGTGCTGGGGCAGCTCAAGTCAATTTTACTGACGGTCAGCATTTGATTGTCGAGGTCAGCGCTATAGTCGAAGGCAGAACTGAGGTTCAAAAGAACTCCCGCTTGCTTACGGTTGGTAACGTACTGGAGGCTGCCGATCTTGACTCGACGAAAATCCTCTCCGAGGGGATGGCCGATAGGAAGTTGCGAATACCTGCTCGAACAGTCACTGCGGCAGCTCCCACCGCGCCATTATTTGCCCTTACTCATTTGCCGGAAGGTGTATCCGATCTGGACTTTTCGTCTGCAAGCTGCACTTTTGAGTCGCCGACCGGAACTACTAGGAAGGTAGATATTGCCTGGGTGGACGGACAATTTATTCTTCAGCACAATGCCAATGTAGCATATACGAATACTATCAATCACACAGCTCCGGCCATTCTTCACCTGGAGTTTAAGTATCTTGACTATGCTTCAGCTGAAATTGGTGGGCTACAGACTCTCGATCTCAAAGTTCTTCCAGAAGGAGGTCCAGATGTAGCCCCCTCTCCCGAGGCGGTGGCCCTGGCGCCTGGGCAAAGCAATAACTTGCCGATTGGAGAGGTTGGCACTGCCAGTGGAGCTTTCCTAACGATTGTTCCCAAAGTGCCTGGCCTCAAGCGAGAAATCCCCGCTGACGACATTCCCGGACTTGCAGCCGGAACCAGAGCCTTGCTCAATGACGCAACCGGAGAAATCACCGTTACGACTGGAACTTTGCCAATTAATACCGACATTAGCATTCCTGTAAATGTAACATCAGAAGTTACCGGAGCAGTTCAAACATTTGAAGTCTCTTTCCGCCTGGCGGACGTTCCGCCCATTTCCGACGCCGACTTTGCCTTCAAAAGCACTAAGGGCATTCGCGAGGTGGCGCCGGTCGGTCGGTTGGATGAAGCTGGTCAGGGTGATGTGCTGATTTCAGAGTTTGGGGAACTTGTTGGGGCAAAAAATAGAGAAATTGTGAAGCAAGAGCAAACTCTTGGTGCCGCTGCAGGAATTATGCAGGAGGTTATGGATGGCGTGGTGATTAATGGTAAACCAACTATTGATGTCGGTGGCGTACAGGTTCCATATTCAAATTGGTTCCAGATCAAAGGAAATGATTTAGTGCTGATTAACGACCCACCTGACTATACTCCAAGCGTACCTCCTGGTGCTGCCGCAATAAATTTGAATCCGTCCCATACTCTTGGCCTTATGCCAGGAGATAAAATTGTCGTGAAGACCAGAGTTAAGAATACTAAAACGAATGCTGAGAGTGTGCAGAGTGTAATCGTGTATCTTAAAGATCGTGGCGCAAAACAACTGGATGATCCCAGTCGTTCTCCTAAATACGAACTCCATCCTGAATTGTCAAAGACTTTGGCCGTCTTTTGCAATCCTGAGAGTGAGTTTTATAAAGCCGACGCTAAAATCGAGATGGCTCCTTTGGCAGAGAATCAGTGGTTGGTGGAATGCTATGACAGCAGTTCAATTTTAGAGAAGCGCGGCAATCAGCTTTTCGTTCGCCCAGCTCATGCCGCAGCTGGAGGAGCGGCAGAAATGCACTTTGCTGAGGCCGAATGGAGTGTTGCGTTACGAACCATTGAGGAGATTCACAATTTGTGGAAGGTGTACGCAGAAAATGAAGACTTTGAGGATGCCAGGATGCCTGCAGCTGGAGCCGGCGCTGCTGTAGCTACACCCGGTACTTGCTTCTACGAGAACGCTGGAAAAATTAAAGCAGGCGTTACCACAGAAGTACTTAGACTGGATTTTTGGAACGCAGAATTCGGAGTAGACGATGATCTTCCTATAGATCCAAGAGCTCAAGCAACAGCCATGGTCAATTATCTCAATACCGGATTTGACCGCATTGTTCTTAAGGACATACCTAAGATCCCAGAACTAGATGACGCGTTTAAGGTCAACATGCACCTTTCATCCGTTGCCGGTCACGGGGTGGCCTTCCAAATACAAGATGCAACCTATCTACAAACGAACGAATGCCGATACTCCGTTGATGGCGGAACCACTTGGTATCAGATTGAAAATACCGACTACATCGTTCACGAAGATGCCACTCCGCCACTTCTCATTGCCATGAGGGACCCGGCAAATGCAAATGTGGCACGTTCCATTATTCAAGAGATCCCGATTGAGACAAAGCAGCCGGGAGAGGTTAATCTTGATCAATTCAATGTAGAAGCTGACGCGACCAAGCAAATCACCGTCACCGATAACATTGCCGACCGCCAAGTCGGACCACAAACAATTGTATACAGCCTGGTGAAAAACGGAGCCGATTTCCGCTTTGCCAAGAATGAGAGCGCTGATCCCGCCACGACGGTATTCCAGTGGAACGATGCGAGTACAGGAGTATGGACAACAATCAGTGAATCAGTTGTCCTCGATAGCGATGCTCGTCCCATCATTGCCATCGATGATGCGCACAAAGCCCAGTTTAGCGCAGTGACTAGCGACAAGACTGCTCGTACTATCACAGTGACGAAGAAATAACCAGTCCCCCCTCCACCCGGTAGCCCGCCCCCGGCATGCCTTTTTCCGTATGAGTAGCCGTAATAATCACCTGGCTTGTTTTCATATCCCCATAGTCTTTCTGAATCTCAGAAGGTACCTACGTAATGTTTTTCAAAGGGATTCCTCCGATTTTGTAAAAAATGGCAGCACTTCTTCACTCCGTATTAGGCGAGTGTCACTAGAGGCTTTTGTCAGCCCGAAAGACTGACTTCTTGAGAATCCGGTATAGCACACTTCTTTTCTTAGCAATCGTACCTCTTCCACAGCCGGAACAAGGTCGGTATCTGAGCTTACCAGATAAGCAACATCGTAGCGGTCTTCTCGGGCGAGTCGAATCATTTCGACCGCGATTCGTACGTCGACACCTTTTTCGTGATAGCTCTTGTCGGGGTGCTGGATGACATGTCCTAAAATAACAGATACTTTTTGCTCTCTTAGAGTCGCAATAAGCTTTTGCTGGTCGGCATACATCTTTTCAGATTTTTGATTCCCTCGCTGACGCTTGAGAGCGCCGATGTAATAATGAACTGCCACGAGCTGATGTGGTCTGACGAGCCAGTCGCAGAACCTCATGAATGGAAAGGAAAGAAGGCTCGGACGGTCTTCAAAAGTAGAAGTTAGATCTCTCAACCTGAAGTAGAAATTTCCCCCGTCAATAAACACTACCGCCCTTTTCATAACCAAAACAAAACTGCCGTCCTAGCCGAAGCTAAGAGGGCAGTGGGATTAACCACGTTCATACTACCAAAGTTCCTTGATGATGTCAAAATTTTTTTACCACACTCGTCCCGATTCCACCCTATACCTCGCCCCTGGCATGCCTTTTTCCGTATGCGTGGCCGTAATAATCACCTGATCGCTTTTGAATAACGCTAGTAGATTCTTCTGCCGGTCCGAATCCAACTCCGACAGCACGTCGTCGAACAGAATAACGGGACTTTCCCCAGAGACTTGACGAATCAGTTCCAGCTCGCTCAGCTTCAGGGCCAGAATACTGGAGCGGAACTCGCCCCGCGAACCGAACTCGGTCAGGTTGCGGCCGTTCATCTGAAAGGAAAAATCCTCGCGGTGCGGCCCTCCACAAGTCGTGCCGGCCTCCAGGTCCCGCTGGCGCTTGTGGCGCAGATACTCGAGCAGGCTTTCGCTCCACTCCTTAGCCCAGCGTAAACTCAGCTCCACTTGCTCGCCGCTGATTTTTTCGTAGCACTGGCCGAGCTGCTGATTAAGCTGGTCAAACACTTCCCGCCGCTTTTCCAGCAGGTACTGGCCGTGTTCAGCCAGCTTTTCGTCCCAGTGGTCCAGCTCAGCCTGCTTTGCCTTCCCCTCCCCGATCTGTCCCAGCAATTTGTTGCGGTGCTTCAAATACACTTGATAGTGGCTCAGGTGCTTCAAATACTGCCGGTCGATCTGACAAATCATCAGGTTCAGGTAGCGGCGGCGGAACTGCGGAGACAGTTCGAGCAGATTGATGTCCCTCGGGGTGAACAAAACGATTTTCAGGTGGCCGACGTAGTCGCTAGGCTTGGTCTTCACTCCGTTGATCTTGAGGGTTTTGGGGTACTGAGCCGCCCGGCCACAAAAGACCTGGAGCTCTTGTTCCCCATCTTTCGTTTCCACCAGTCCGGTAATTCTAAAATATTCTCCTCCGTCCCCGCCAGGGCCTGAAGCCGTTAGGCTCGAAGGCCAGCTCACCATGTCGCGGATCGGCAGTCCGGAAAAACTCTTGGACAGGGCCAGTAGTACGATTGCCTCCAAAAAGTTGGTCTTTCCTTGGCCGTTGTTGCCGGTAAGGATTGTCAAAGGCTCCTCTCCAAAATCGAAGGAAAGGGTGTTGTAGTTTTTGAAGTGTTCGAGTTCCAGGTGTTTCAGCCTCATGCCGAAACTATACCCCCTTCGTCGCCGCCTGCCATGCCTTTACCGCCTCCGCCTTGCGGGCGCGAGCCTTGACCTTGTTTCTGCGCTTGGCATAGGGAGACACCGGCGGCTTTAAGCCGACCAGACCGTGCTTGTGGGACTTACCGCCTCTGTTACTCATGGTGTTGGTTTATGATAAGCTTTTAGTGCCAAACCATTGTAAGTCATACGCCAGAAATGTCAAAAGCAGAAGTAGCCAGCCGCATCGCCAAGCTCCGGGACTTCCTCAACGACTGGAATTACCAGTACTTTGTCGAAAATAACAATACCCTGTCCGAGGCTGCTCGTGACAAGCTCAAGCGCGAACTGGAGGATCTGGAAAAAGAGTATCCGGAGCTGATCAGCCCCGATTCCCCTACCCAGCGGGTGGGAGCACCTTTGTCAGGAAAATTACCTAAAGTGCGTCACGTGACGCGCAAAGAGAGCCTCCAGGATGCGTTTTCCTGGGAAGAAGTGGCGGACTGGAAGGAGCGGGCCCAGCGCATCCTCCCCCATGCTCAGTTTCGCTACGTGACCGAGCTCAAGATCGACGGTCTCAACATTACGCTTTGGTACGAAAAGGGGCAGCTTCGTCGCGCTCTCACCCGAGGAAACGGAGAGGTTGGCGAGGATGTCACCCACACCGTCAGGACCATCCAGGCCGTACCCCTCTCCCTCAAAAAACCACTTACCGCCGAAATTTCCGGCGAGGTGTATATGAGCTACGCCGCTTTCGAAAATCTGAAAAGGGCCGAGCCGGACGAGGACTTCGCCAACCCCCGCAATGCCGCTGCCGGAACGGTTCGCCAGCTCGATCCTCAAATGGCTGCCAAGCGAGAACTCAGCGCCTTTTTCTACAACCTCCGGGCCGAAGGGGTGAAGGGCCTGCCCGCTGTGGCGGGTCAGAAGGATACTTTGGAAACTCTCAAAGAACTTGGTCTGCCCACCGAGCCCCACTGGAAGCTCCACGAAGATCTCGATTCCATCCACACCTTTTTGCAGCACTGGGACAAAAATCGCAGGGATTTACCTTATCAAACCGATGGTGTGGTCATCAAGATCGACCAACTGGAGTACCAGCAGCGTCTCGGTTCCACCGCCAAAGCCCCGCGCTGGGCCATTGCCTACAAGTTCCCGGCAGAGCAGTCCACTTCCGTGGTGGATGACATCATCGCCCAGGTCGGTCGCACCGGCGCCATTACCCCTGTTGCCTGTTTGAGGCCGACGTTGGTGGCAGGTTCCACCATATCCCGGGCGACTCTCCACAACGAAGATGAGATCAGGCGCAAGGACGTTCGCATCGGTGATACCGTCGTCATCCAAAAGGCCGGCGACGTTATTCCGGAAGTGGTGGAAGTGATCACCAAGCTTCGCAGCGGCAAGGAAAAACCCTACCACTTCCCCAAAAAATGTCCGGTCTGCTCGACTCCGCTCGAGCGTCCGGAGGGCGAAGTGATCTCCCGCTGTCCGAACCGGCACTGCCCGGCCCAGACCCGCGAGCGACTCTACCATTTTGTTTCCCGCAAGGCCTTTGATATCGAGGCTCTCGGCCAGAAGATTATGGACCAGCTGGTTGATCGCAGCTTTGTCATCAGTCCGGCCGACATCTTCGACCTTAAGTACGACCAGATCTATTCGCTGGATCTGTTTGAGGAAAAGCGCACGAACAACCTTCTCGAAGCCATTGAAAAAGCTAAGGATATTCCCCTGTCCCGCTTCCTGTTCGCCCTGGGCATCCGCCATGTGGGAGAAAAAACTTCCCGCGATTTGGTTCCAGAACTGCAAAAAGGGATTCATTGGCATCGCGGCAAGGCTGGCGATGAAGTGGCTGATCAGAGTACTCTCTTCGGCGAAGCGGTGGATGAATCGGTCGGGTCATTGCGTCCGCCCGCCGTGGAGGGAGCCAGTCGAAGCAATCTCCCCGACCGTCTGGAGTACTGTACACCCTCCGACCTCTCCAAACGGATGACCCAGTCAAACGATATTCACGCCCAGCTTGATTCAGTCGAAGGCGTCGGAGAAAAGGCCAGCGAAGCCCTGCTCGACTGGTTCTCTCAAAAGAAGCATGAACATGAGTTGGAGAAAATGACCCAGTTCGGCGTGCGTATCCTCAAGGAGACCTTCGTCAACGAACACGATCCGAGCTTTGAAGGGAAAACCTTTGTCATCACCGGCAGCTTTCAGAAGTTTTCCCGCGAGGAACTCAAGCAGATCGTCCTCCGAAAGGGCGGAAAGGTCAGTTCCGCCGTTACCTCAAAAACTGACGTCCTGATGGTAGGCGAGGAGCCGGGGTCAAAGCTGAAAAAGGCCATGGAGCTGGGGATTACTGTTTGGAATGAGGGAGAGGTGGGGAAACACGTGTGAAATCTATCTTTGATCTAAATTACAAAATTATTGGTTAGCTTTGGTTTTGCCAAATTCATGACAGTTTTGATTTCAGCGATTGCTCTACTCCTATCGAAGTATTTTTTGCTATACGTTTGGGTTTTGGTATTTGTGAACTCAAAAAATTCTTTTGTTAGTCTGTCAAGAATTTCCTGCAGACTTTCAATTAAGGTTTGATTCACGATTCCCTCTCTTCTCATAGATGGGAAGCGATTGTTACTGTTCTTAGCGCTCACATGAGCCATCATTTCATCTCTAACTTTCTTGAGGCCAGATGATACAAAATCTTTAAAAATTAAATCAATTTCCTCCTTCCTTTTTTCTGCAAACACCTTCCAATTTTTAAAGCTAATGACCCTTCTATCCTTGTCCATTAAAGTATCTACAATAATAATACAGTCCCTATAGCTTGAGTTACACACATTTTTGTAAAACTGGTCGATCTTTGAGCCTGGATCATAGTTTTGACTATTTTGTGATGTTGGATAGTTGGAAATGTAGTTACAGTAGCCAAGCAGCTCATGTGCTACTCTGAGAAGCTCAGCAATTTGGAATTCTATTTCACTCCTCATTTTTGTAGTAATCAGCTTGAACTAAACGAATTCGGTAATCTCCCCCAGTCACGGCTTCACAATCCTCGTATACTTATTCACCCCATCGAGCTCTACGATCAGGTGATCCAAAAAACCTTCAACTCCGAGAAGTACGCAGGGAGTTTCTTTACTAAAATACACATGAGTTTCCCAGCGATATGATACATGTCCAACCTTTTTCAGGATTAGCTCCATGGGAGCAAAGGATTTGTGAATTGAAAAATATTCTCCATTTGCAGCCTTAATCTGGAACTTTTCAAGCCGTGAAAGTTGTATGTTAAAGATTTTCGCTATAGCTGCTGGGAGAATGATATGGTCAGAACCTGAGTCGATGATAGAAAAACCCGATGGATAATTCTTACCCCCAAACAAAAACGTTACAGGTATTGCAGGTCTAGCAACAGTAACTCCTGTAACAGCTTCATATTGGCAATACTCAAATTTCATCATCATCCCGCGATGTAACCTTTTGGAATCAAATCGTACTTTATGGAACTCTTATCTCTCCTTTCTTCTACCTTTTTCATAACAGCCGTAAGAGCTCCGCCCATGGCAAGAACCTTTTCTCCCTTTGTCGCGACCCACTTGCCGGCATGTTCTCCCGTGAACTTCATTTTTTAGAATAAATTCTGCTTATGCAGTTTTACACATCTATCTCCCAAAATCAATGAAATGGTCTAATAATCCGTATCATTTATTTCCTCCCCCGCCGCGTGAATCGTGTCCGGTTCGATCATGCCGGCGAAGATGCCGTCGTAGACATTGCCGGCGTTCCAGACCACGTAGCCGTCGGCTCCGATGTCGCGCACGGCGGCGGCTTGCACATTCACATAGGCGCCGGGATAGTAGTCACTGACCCGATATTTGAATCCCTGCAGCCAGCTGCGAATGTCGGTATTGGTTCCGGCAGCAAAGTGGTCGAAGAATTTTATGGTCTGCTGGACAAAGAAGTAGGGCTCGTCAGCCGGACTCGCGTGTCCGCCAAATCCTGGACCGAAGTGCGATGGATAGGACATCGGGTACATCGCGTCTAAATACGGCGCCAGACACTCGATCTTCTGCCCGGTTCCCCAACCATCGTAGCCGCCGTTCCAGCCCACCACGCCCAGCAGGTCGGCGCTGAGGAAGGTTCCGGTCTTGGCGGTTTCCTGGCGAACATCTCGAATGAGATCCCGAATGACCTGCCAGCGCTGCAGCTTGCTTTCGTCAAAGCTGTACTTGGCCTGGCGGGTCAGGCCGTCGGTGGGAAAGCGAATATAGTCGAGTTGTACCTCGTCGACACCGGTGGCAATCAAGTTTTTCACCAGGCGGACAATATAGGCTCGCGTATCCGCTCGCGACAGATCCAGCCAGCCGTGGCCTTTGTTATCCGTCCACACGCCTCCGCTCTTCCACTGGATAGCCTGCTCGGGATGTTCGGCGGTCTGAAACGAATCGGAGGCGACTTCGATGCGGGTGGCGACATAGAATCCTCTATTTCTCAAGCTGGTGACGTAGTCGCGGTACCTTTTCAAACTGTCTTCCGTCATGCTGCGGATGGCCTGTTTGTGAATGTCGAAAACGATCAAATTTCCGTTCACTTCCACCAGTTGTTCGACGATGGCATTGCCCTGCTTTCCTCCCAGATGTCCGGAGTTGATGTAGACTCCTTTTCGTTGTCCAGCATAGCGCTGAGATCTGGCCCAGTGGTTGACGACTTGATGGGCCATGGACCAATCTCGATTTGGCCAGTCGTGTGCGATGGCGGTGGCCATCCGGCTCAGAAGCCCATTGTTCTTATACTCAATCCACCTTTCCGCCAGCGGATCGCCGCAAGCTTCATAGGGGTAGCGGAATTTGGTCGCGACTGATGGTGCTGCAGCTGCGACTTGAGCTGGTGTTCCTCCAATCAGCACTTCCACGCCCGGGGCCAGTAATTCTTTTCTGATCAGCTTGAGGTCGCTCTGCTTGCGGATGTACACGGTGTTGCGACGGCCGTCGCTCACATAGGGGTCAAAGGCTGGCGGCTGCGTGGCCACACCGGTTTCACCTGGCTTACGGCGGAAGTGCCGCCACCATTCATCCTCGATGGCCTGGATGCGGTGGATGCCATAGGCATCGAAACTGCTGTGGTACGGCGCAAAGGCCGGAGCCGCTCCCACCAGCAGCGCTCCCTTCACGTAGCGCTTGGTTACCTCCAGAGCTTCTCCTTTTGGCACGCCCCCGAAGGGATAGGCCAGACTGCTCAGCTTTAGCTGAGGAAAGCCAAGGGTGTGGTGGATATAATCTTCCAGCGTTTTCAGCTGGCGCTCGACTTCGTCGGCGCTCAGTTCGGACAAGTTCCCGTGGCCGATGGTGTGGTTGCCGATCTGCCGGCCGCTGTCGAGCAAATATTGGATGGCCCCCTTTGAGCTATCCGACTGAACAAATGGTTTGGCGTTAACGTAAAACACCGCCGCCGACCCAAAGTCTGGATGTGATTTCAGAAAATCATCCATGATTCCGACGGCGGAGAGTGGATCGACTTTCCCCTCTTTCAAAATCAACTGGCTGGGGGCGCCGTCGTCGAAGGTAAAAATCACCGGCTTCTTGCCGATGGGCAAATCAAAAGTGCCCGCCAAAAAATCATCGATGGAGATGGCGCGGTAGTCGTTGTTGTACAGCCATTCCAGATCGCCGCGGAAGGCATCGACCTGGCGAGTCCAACGCTCTTCTGTCGGCCCGACGTGGTGGTATTCGAGTATTGGAATTCGCCCCAGTTCCTGAGGCTCAATGAAGTCCAACTCTTCCGCTTTCATCTCTGGAATACTTGCAGAAAGAAGAAGGGAAGCACTAAGACTGATGGCAAAAAATGCCCTGTAAATATGGTTCATCGAGGCGGAAATATCACCAGTGACTGTATCCTACTCTGATCTCACCCGTCAAAGCCAGCGTTTGATTTTGAAAAACAGCAGCATGACCACCAGCAGCCCCAGCATTCCCGACAGGACCAGAAAAAAAGCTCCGGAGTGATTCTCCAGCGGCAGGGGCACGTTCATACCGTACAGACCGGTGATGAAGGTGAGCGGCAGCAGCGTGGCGGAAAAAATTGTCAAAATTTTCATCACCCGGTTGGTGTTGTGAGAGGTGAGCGACTCGTTGGCGTCGCTGAGGGTTTCGATCATATCGGTCATGGAGGAGAGCAGACTCTTGGCTCGGGAAATTTTGTCGGCGACGTCGTCAAAGTACAGCTCCAATTTTTTATTGATAAACCGAGTGTGCAGGTGTTCCAGTTGGAGGATGATGGGAGCATGGGGCAGGATGGCGCGCTTGAGGTTGATCAGCTGCCGCTTGACCAGGATGATGTCGTAGAGGCGGTCTTTGGCGACCTTTCCCTCAAAGATGTCGCCCTCGATTTCACGGATGAAGTGGTGGATTTGGGACAACTGGGGAAAACAGCTTTCGAACAACTCGCTCATGAGGATGTACAGCAAATAACCGGATCCCTTGGCAAAGTTCTCGCGGCGGTAGCGCCGGTCCGATTCCATTTCCAAAAAAGTTTCGTCCAATTTTTTCAGGCGTCCGTGGCTAAGGGTGATGAGGTAGTTATTGCCGATGAACACGTTGAGTGATTCGATGTCGATGCTTTCCGTTCTCAGGTTCCTGATCGGAAAATGAAACACGACGAACACGTAGTCATCATACTCTTCCAGTTTGGGTGATTCCGTCTTCGACAAACAGTCTTCCAGATCCAGTTCGTGGAAACCATAGGTGTCTTTAAGCCGCTCCAGGGTGGCTTCATCCGGCTTTTCGATGTCCTTCCAGACCAACTTGCCGTGGACGACTTCACGAATTTTAGATGAACTCGGCATAGGATACAGCAAAATACTCTTTGCCATTCTAAGTGTTTGTCTCCAAAAGGCTAAACGCTTCGCCTTGAGCGATGCAAAACTGGTGTTGAAGTGAAGCTCTACAAACCGAAATACTGATTCAGTCGTGAGACCAGCTTCAGCGGTGTCAATTCGGCCTTGATCCAGTAGTCGATGATTTGGTCATCCACTTCGCTCAGGTCGATGGTGCCGGGATTCAGGTTGCTGATGATGATGACGGGAATTTCTTTCCCCTTTTTATTCAGTCGAATCATCGCCAGCACATCTCTCCCGTCGGCCATCGGCATCATCAGATCCAACAAAATCAGCTCCACGTCCTTGCCGATAGCCTTGTCGATTCCCTGAAGACCGTCTTTGGAAGTAAAGACAATATAACCGGATTTTTCCAGGGCGTTGCGATAGAGCTGGGACAGCTCTTCTTCATCTTCGATCAACAGCAGTGGTTTTTTTTGCATCATCCGGGCTTAAAGCTATTTTTTCGCCGCCTTCAGGTGGCGTTCCAAAATCCTTTTGATATACCGTCCGGTGTGACTGTCGGTGTTCTTCGCCAGTTGTTCCGGGGTACCCGTTCCCACCACTTTCCCCCCGCCATCCCCGCCTTCCGGTCCCAGGTCAACGATCCAGTCGGCTGATTTTATCACGTCCAAATTGTGCTCGATCACGACCACCGTATTTCCGGTTTCCACCAGCTGCTGCAGCACATCCAGGAGTTTGGCCACGTCGTTGAAGTGAAGGCCGGTGGTGGGTTCGTCCAGCACGTAAATGGTTTTTCCGGTGGAGCGTTTGGAAAGCTCGTTGGAAAGTTTGATGCGCTGGGCTTCTCCTCCGGACAATGTCGTGGCCGGCTGGCCCAACTGGATGTAATCCAGCCCGACGGCGATCAGGGTATCCAACTTTCGCTTGATGTCGGGAATGTTTTTGAAAAAATCCGCAGCCTCCCCCACCGACATTTCCAGCACGTCGGCGATGTTCTTACCTCGCCAGGTTATTTCCAGAGCCTCGCGGTTGTAGCGCTTTCCGGAACAAACTTCACAGTGCACGTAAATATCGGGCAAGAAGTGCATTTCAATTTTTTTCAGTCCATCACCGCGACAATCCTCGCAGCGCCCGCCCTTCACGTTAAAGCTGAATCGTCCGGCCTTGTACCCCCTCAGCTTCGCTTCGGCGGTAGTGGCGTAGAGGTCTCGAATGTGGGTAAACACACCGGTATAGGTGGCGGCGTTGGAGCGAGGAGTGCGTCCGATCGGCGACTGATCGATGTTGATCATCTTATCCAAATGCTCTTTTCCCAGTATTTCCTGGTGCTTGCCGGCCACGGATTTGGCTCCGTTTAAATCCTGCGACAACTGCTTGACCAGAATGTGGTTGATCAAGCTGGATTTTCCGGAGCCGGAGACTCCGGTGACGCAGATAAAGGTTCCCAGGGGGAAGTCCACCGTCAGATCCTCCAGATTGTGTTCGCTGGCGCCGACGATGCTGAGAGTTTTGCCATTGCCTTTGCGGCGCTTCTTTGGCACCGCGATGCTTTGCTTTCCGCTCAGGAATTGTCCGGTAATGGAGTTGGGATCTTTCATCACCTGCTCCGGCGTGCCCTGGGACACCACCTCCCCGCCGGTTTTACCGGCGCCCGGACCGATGTCCAACAGGTAGTCGGCTTCTCTCATAATGTCTTCGTCGTGCTCAACCACCAGCACGGTGTTGCCCAGGTCGCGCAGTTTGATCAGGGTGGCGATCAGGCGGTCGTTGTCGCGCTGGTGGAGACCGATCGAGGGCTCGTCCAGTACGTACAGGACTCCTTGCAACTGCGAGCCGATCTGTGTGGCCAAGCGGATGCGCTGGGCCTCGCCGCCGGACAGGGTATTCGCCACTCGGCTCAGGGTCAGGTACTCCAGGCCCACGTCTGTCAAAAACTGCAGGCGCTGGGTGACTTCTTTCAAAATCCCCTCGGATATTTTCTTTTCGGAGGCGGTGTGCTTCAGCTTGTCAAAGAATGGTGCCAGCTGGCTGACGGGAAAATCGGTGACTTCGATGATGTTCTTCCCTCCAATTCGCACGGCCAGCGAGGCCGGCTTCAGCCGTTTGCGCTGACAAACCGGACAATCGAGCACGCGCATGAATTGCTCGATTTTTTTGTGAACATAATTGGAATCGGTTTCAGAATAGCGCCTTTCCAGATTGGGAATCACGCCCTCGAAGTGGGTTTTGTATTCACCGTCGAAGCGCTCCGAGTTGAAGCTCATGCTGTAGGTGTTTTCCGGGTCGCCATAGAGGATGACCTGTACCTGACTTTCCTTCAGCTGCTGAACCGGGGTGTGCATGGAAAATCCGTGCTTCTTCCCCACCTGTTCCAGGATGCGGTTGTACCAGCTCAGCTTGGAATTGGTGGAGCTCCAGGGCAGGATGGCCCCTTCGGCTAAGGTCAGGCGACCGTTGGGAATCACCATTTCCTGATCGATCTTCAGCTTGGTACCCAGCCCATGGCATTCCTCGCAGGCCCCGTGGGGGGAATTGAAGGAAAAAATGCGCGGATGAATTTCCGGAATGTTGATGTCGCAGTCCGGACAGGAATAGTTTTCCGAAAACAGCATATCCTTGTTGTCCTCCGGAGTGTGAATGATCACCAAGCCGCTCCCATGCTTCAGGGCCAGTTCCAGGGAATCCGCCAGGCGGGTGCGGTCCGGATTGGGCTCCTCGATTATTTGGCCAGATTTTAGCTTCGTCTGCTTGGGTTGAAAGCTTTTGACCACCAGACGGTCGACCACGATTTCAATGTCGTGCTTCTTCTTGGGATCCAAACTGATTTCATCCAGCACGCTGTACAGTTTTCCGTCCAGGCGATAGCGGACGAAGCCATCCTTCTTAATTTGTTCCAGAACAGCGGCATGTTCGCCTTTCTTCCCCCTCACCACCGGAGCCAGGACCATAAACTTATCGTCCGTCTTCAGTTCCTCAACTTTCTCGATGATTTGGGCGATTGATTGGCGCTGGATCTTCTTCCCGCACTTGGGGCAAAAAGCCTGGCCGATCTTGGCGAACAGCAGGCGCAGGTAGTCGTAGATTTCCGTTACCGTTCCCACGGTCGAGCGCGGGTTGCGCGAGGTGGTCTTCTGGTCGATGGCCACCGCCGGAGACAAACCCTTGATCTCATCCACGTCCGGCTTCTCCATCAGATTCAAAAACTGGCGGGCGTAGGTGGACAAGCTTTCCACATATCTGCGTTGGCCTTCGGCGAAGATGGTATCGAAGGCCAGGGAAGATTTGCCCGATCCGGACACGCCGGTGAGGACTGTGAGGGTATCACGCGGAATCTCAACCGAAAGATTTTTCAGGTTGTGAACTCTGGCCCCTTTGACCGAAATCATACCTCCTTTCATATTCGAAGAATAATGAAGTGTAGCCCTGCAAATGCGCATTCTACCACCTATGCCGCCGACTTCAAAGAAGAAAGATGGAAAGATTCCTTCTTTCTTTTACAATGAAATAAACTTGTTTCATTTCATGAACTTGCCTCGCGTTTGGAGATCCGTTTGTTCTGCACTGCTTCTCAGTTTTCTTTTGTTGGCCATTCCCTTGGCCAGCGCGGAGGCGGAGACCTCTGATGATGCTGGCGGGAAGCTTCCCGCTTCATCTTTGTCCGATGCCTGCAGGGAGGCACTGGGTGCTGCTGGATCAGCGGCTATTTGCGATGTGACCATCGATGCTGGCGCCAACGAAAAAGTGGTGGTGGTCCTCAGCGAGAGCCTGACAGCCGGAAAGGAGTCCAACTGCAGTCAAATCGTTTCCTGCATCCGCTCCGAGCGCTGCGACAGAAGTGGAAAAACTGTTTCTGAAGATATCGTGATGGCCGTGCTGAGGCAAAACTTTTCTCACTGCTTGATCGAAGGAGAGGATGGTCTCAAGCTCCTGTCCAACTATGCTTCGCTGGTCTACCAGTGGATCGCCGGCATTGTCGGCGCCATCTGTATCGTGGTGGTCATCTTCAGCGGTATCCAGATTTCCATCGGTGGGCTTAGCCAAGATCAAGTGAGCACTGCAAAAGATCGGGTCGGAAACGCCCTGTTTGGTCTGGTCATTCTGTTCCTCTCCGCTCTAATTTTGTACACGATCAATCCTATTTTCTTCAAGTAGATGAAAAGAATTTTTGTCCTTTTGCTTTTTGGTCTTGTGCTCAGCGGTGCTTATCCGGTAGCGCTTGTTGAAGCTAGAGATGAATTTGTGGAGTCAGGTTTCCTTATCGCCGAGAAGCCGAAAGTACCGCCAGCTCAACCTGCAGCAGACCCCGCTGTCGATGCGCCCGAGAGCAACGTCCCCACTACCCTCAACCCCTACACCGGCACGCTTGCCAAGCCCGCGGGAGGAGAGAATATTTTTGACAGCAGTCTGTATTCCTGGCGAGGGATAACCAATATCATTCTTCCTCGTGTCGCCAACTGGATCACCGGCCTGCTGGCCGGACTGGCGGTCTTATTTCTCATCATCACAGGGGTTCAGTATCTGCTGGCCGGTGGCGAGGAGGATAAGCTGACCAAGGCTCACAAGAGCCTTATTTATATCTTAGGCGCTCTTGTCCTGATTTTATTTGCCTATACCCTGGTCTATCTGACCCTGTCCCTTTTAGCTCCCTGAGTTATGAGCCAACACCCCCCCCACACCGGATTTTTTCCCAACGCCGCTTCGCTGGCGATCTTTCTCCTCATCATGGCCGGGGTGGTTTTCGGCTCGCTGCAGTTTTATCCGGACATGGTTCGGTATTTCGTTGATCAGTCTCCCAAGGTGCCGCTCGGACAACTGGATGTTGAACCTCCCCCACTGCTGGTCGAAGGGGTGTTGACCGGAGTTCAGCTGGCTCAAAGTATCGCTAAGCCAGGGCCATCCGGCCCGCTCAACGTCAACCGGATTGGCGGCTATGTGCTGGGCATGAAGTCGGCTCTGATCACCGCCCGCGACTGGTATAACCTGGACAGTCAGCTCTTCCGCAGCCGAGGGATCGCCATCGGCGTCCAGTCCGCCCTCGCTTCCAGTTCCAGCAACGAAGAGAGGGGCCAATTGGCCTATCAGGTCAAATTAATTCAACAGATGCAAGCCGCCTTGGCGGCTAATCTGGATGAGATGTTGACCGCGAATGACGACCGCCAGCGGATTTTACAAAACTTCGTGGATCAGCTCCGCCGGATGTCCGACGAAGCGGTGGTGGAGATTTCCAATTTGGAGCGCGTCGTGGCCGCTGCTCAGGCCGAGCTAGAAGCCCAGCGATCGGTTGCGGAGCAGGCTCAAGGCTCCATTTCCACCGCCAGCGAATCGCTGGCCACGGACAATCTGGATCAGCAGATTGATCTTTATTTGATCGCCATGCGGGAGGCGGAAAAGGCCAAGCTGACCATCGTTTCTTCCGGTAGGCTCATGACCACGCTGAAGTCCCTCCAGCCCAGGCTTGCCCAGTATTTGGCAGCCATAGAGGCAAACTTTGAGGCCTTGTCCCTGGGCGTGAAAATAAAGCCGGTCAAAGGGCTGCCACTTTATAAGGATGTCGAGTAGGAACAGCTCTTTATAATATATGTACAAAAGTATCGGTCTCTTTTTAGAGTTGACTTATAAAAAAATGCTCTCTAAACTCTCCGTGATTAGGCGGATATCAAAACATGATATCCTATTTTTGTATATTTAGTGTTTTTTTGTTTCTTTCATGGAAGAAAAGTCGGAAGGTAAGCCGAAGATGATGAAAAGCACGCTGCTTCTGAGCCACCACCTTCGCGTGACAGCCATGGTCGCCTTGATCACGATTTGCTCGGTGTCCTTGCTGGGCTACGGCGGATGGAGGCTCGATGATTGGTTTTCCACAAGTCCTTTATTTCTGATTATCGGTCTTATCATTTCCTTTCCCCTGTCTCAATTTGCCATCTATCGTTGGATCAAGAACCATCATATTCCCTTCCTTAAAAAGCAAGACTAAGTTATGGCCGAAATGCCGGAAATATCATTGCCCGCGTCACCCATTCTGGAATACTCAGGATTTCATGTTACGAACAGTGTTTTGGCGACATTCCTTGTGAGCGCCTTCATCATCGTTCTTTCGATTGCCGTTCGCGGTAGCATCAGGCTTATCCCCGGCCGCTTTCAGGTGATGATGGAGAGTATGGTGGACTTTTTCTACGACCAATTGCAATCTGCTTGGGGGAGTGATGACAAGCGGGCGAAGCTCCTGCTTCCCCTCATCGTGGCGCTCTTCCTCCTCATTTTCATCGCCAACCAGTTCAGCATCATACCCTTGGTGGCAAGTTTGATGAACGAAGGCCAGACGCTCTTCCGCACGCCGACGTCTGATCTGAGTTTGCCGCTCACCTTGGCGGTGGTGATGGTGGGTGGAGCACACCTTGTTGCCTTTACCCGTCACCCCTTTCGTCATCTCGGCAACTACTTCAAGTTTCACCTGTTGCTTCGAATCCGAAGCGTGAAGGACGCTTTGAACGCCTTTCTCGAACTCTTTTTGGGATTGCTGGACATCGTTGGCGAGTTCGCGAAAGTCATCTCGATATCCTGTCGTCTTTTTGGCAATATTTTTGCCGGAGAGGTTATGCACGTCGTCATTACCTGGCTCACGGCATACCTTCTGCCCATGCCATTTATTTTCCTCAGTATTTTTTCCGGCCTTGTCCAGGCCTTTGTTTTTACCATTCTCGCCATAAATTTCTCCGCCTCCATCGTCAAGTCTTCCGAGCCGAGCCGGAGTTATTCTTGATTCGTCTGTAATTTTTTTTATTTCTTTTTTCTCTTCGTATGGATCCCCTCTCCGCAAAATTGATCGCAGCAGGTATTTGTATGGGTCTCGGTGCTATCGGTCCCGGTATTGGCGAAGGTTTGATCGGCGCACGCGCTATGGAAGCGATGGCAAGAAACCCGGAGGTCTCCGATACCCTGTTTACTCGCATGATCGTGGCCATGGCCATTTGTGAGTCGACCGGTATTTATTCCCTCGTCATCTCCCTCATTATCCTTTTTGTGATTTAAATTTATGGAAGCCTTTTCCCGACTCGGAATCGATTGGAACAGCGTGATACTCTACTTGATCAACTTCGGCATTCTGGCCGTGGTGGTGGGGTATTTTGTCACCGGCCCTATTTTACGAATTCTCGACCAGCGCCGGCAGCACATCCAATCCGCCGTGGAAGAGGCGGAAAAATTGAAGCAGGAGTTTTTGAGAGAA
>JAUYKR010000016.1 GCA_030699855.1 bacterium | reverse complement strand
AAATCTTATATCAACAACACCTTCCTGAAGAGAAAAGATGCCGTTCCTGAGGATGGCATGTTTTTTGATATTGAAAAGAAGGTGGCGTTGCGGACGATCGATCGGCTCTGGATGGATCACATCGACGCAATGATGAAGTTGAGAAGCCAGGTGTCCTTACAGGCCTACGGTCAGAAAGACCCCCTGATCGAATACAAGAAGGAAGCTTTCCAAATGCTGGAACAGTTGGTCTCCGACATCGACATGAATACCCTGCAAACCCTGATGAGAATGGAATTTCGAGTACAAATGCCCCGCGAGCAGATTCAGACCAAGACCAATGAGGATGAAATCGTTGACATCGAGACCGGCAGTCGAGAGATGCTTCCAAAACCGGTTGAGGTCGAAAGTCATGCTGAGAATTCCGCGAAAGTCGGCCGGAATGACCCCTGCCCCTGCGGATCGGAAAAAAAGTATAAGAAATGTCACGGAAGATAGATTAGTCGGGCAACATGACCAGAGATCAGATCATAAAAGCCACTGCGCGTACCTTCAGCCGCTCTTCCGGAGCCGGCGGACAAAACGTGAATAAGACCTCTACAAAAGTTCAGTTAAGCTTTGACATCCTCGGATCGGGACTTTCCGAATGGGAAAAAGCAAGACTGCACAAAAGATACCCCGGCGGGTTTATCCAGGTGGCGAATCAAGAAACTCGTTTTCAGAATCGTAATAGCGCTCTCGCCTTTCAGCAACTGCTGAGAATCATCGCCTCTGCTCTTCGTGTTCAAAAGAGACGATTACAGAAAGCCGCTCCGCACCTTACCCGATCCGGAAAGCGTAAAAAAATGCTCAGGGAAAAACTGACGAAGTATAGGAGCCGCTACCTGAAGAGTTAAGTTCGCAGCTTTTTTATCTCGGCATCGCTGATCTTTCCACTGGCCAGCGCTTCTTCGCCGGCTTCTTCCATGGTCATGAATCCGCTGGACTTTGCCTGTTCAAGCAGCGCTTCTGAGGAAGCTCCCTGAAGAATGGCGCCTCTCAGCGAATCGCTGACCGCAAGAGCTTCAGCAATCAGAATCCTTTTCCCGAGATCCCCTGAACCCTTGAGCAGCCTTTGCGAAACAATAAGCTCCAGACCGGAAGATAAAATAGCCGGACTCACGCCCATGTCGAGCAGACGCGGAATGGCGCTGACAGCGTCATTTGAGTGGAGAGTAGACAGAACAAGGTGTCCGGTAAGAGCAGCCTGGAGGGCGGTCTCTGCGGTTCCCTTATCCCGAATTTCCCCGACCATAATCACGTTGGGATCCTGGCGAAGAATGGCTCGAAGCCCCTTGGCAAAGCCGTATCCCTCATCTTCTTCGATTTGGGATTGAATAATACCCTTAAGCCGATACTCGATGGGATCCTCCAGGGTAATGATTTTTTTGTCGGAAGTGTTGAGCAGGTTGAGACAGCTGTAGAGCGTTGAGGTTTTTCCGCTTCCCGTCGGGCCCGTCACCAGGATCAGGCCGCGCTGTTTTTCGAGAGCCGCTTTGATCAGGTTTTTTTGGACATCGGAAAATCCCAAACTCTCCAGGTTCACCAGTGCCTTCTTGGCGTCCAAGATACGGAGAACAATGCCCTCGCCATGCTCTGATGGCAGGGTGGAAACTCGAGCGCTGATCTGTCGTCCGTTGACGATAAAGTCATACTCTCCATCCTGGGGTTCCTGGGTGAGGTTCAGTTTAAGACCCGCCAACCGTTTGATCTCTCCGGAGAGGAGTTGATATTGCTTGGGGGAAAGTTGTAAAACGTCAAAAAGATCCCCCTCCACTCTCATCCGAACCTGAATCTGGTTCGCCGTGGGCTGGAAGTGTACATCGCTGGCGCCGCTGGCCACGGCTTTGAGGTTTATCATGTTGACCATTTCCGGACCGTTCCCGGTGAGGAACACTGCCTTCTGATCAGTGAAAAAATTCTGAACATTTTGTAGGCTGAAGGCTCCCTCCTCAACTTCCGTCTTTAGGACAACTTCCGTCTTGTTGAGAAATTGGTCAAAAAACCGTTTTGCTGAGCTAATCCCCTCCCGAGAGCAAGTATACAAAACTACGTGATACCCCATTTTTTTGTAGTTCTCTATGGCATCCCGACATACCTGTGAGTCGGTCTCCGAACAGGCGACCGAAAGCTCCTTCCCGCGCAGACGAAAAGGAATCGTATGGCTTTGCTCAACCTGAACCCAAGTCGTCAACCGCAGGGCATCCTGATCAATTGGCGCACTCTTCAAATTGACATATTGGGTGCCTTTTTGCTTCGCCAACGCCTTAACGTCTCGTTCTCTAAATTGCTGATTGACCTCGGCAAGTTTTTCCCCGACTCCACTGACTTGGCCAGTGCGCAGGATTGGCGCCGAGGATTTTTTAGCGATCATGAAAAGAAGATGACATCCAAGAAGTATAACACAAAAACACCCTTATTTTAAGGGCAGAATGCCGTCCTGTCATCGAAGCTGAAGCCCCTTACGCACGCTCTGAGCGTAATGATCTGAGATTTCGGAGGAGAGAACGAAGGTAAGCTCCCCATTTTTGTTTCCCATCACCGTTGTTTTGGATTCGGGAAAGGACATGATGAAGAGCTGAGAAAAATCTGACGGTTTAATTAAACAATCACGAAGTTCCTGCTTACTCTTGCGAAAAATCTCCTGGGCATACTGCCCGTCCTGGGTAGCGAGAACGCTGGCTTTTTTACCCTTTTTGATCCGCTCCTGAATCCAGTCTCTTTCAACCTCGAAGCCGAGGTTTTCAATGAATGATTCGTAATCCCCCCAGCAATAGACCCTTTCCCACTCCAGGAGAATCGCTTCGAAAAGCCACTGAATACCTAATGCTCCAGTGGCCATCTTGTACTTCGTCTGTGGCGAACGCATGACGGGATAGGTAATCCACTGGTTAATTTCACTCAGCAACTGAATGGAGGTATCTTTGCTGAAAAGTTCGGGGTGAGAGCGATTCGCGAGCAGAGAAAGAGGGATAGGAAAAACCTGCACTTCCGCCCCGCTCTCACCCAGCTTTAACAAACCCTCCGTGATCATCGATTGCAGATCACGGCCATTGGCTTGGACTGAAAAATCTTTTTCCAGGGTGGAGAGCAGAACAGATGGATTGAGATAGCAGTACCTCAAAACAGCCCTTTGAAACGATCTCGCTTCCAGAAAGCTCAAAACACTCTCGATCCGCTCTTCAAGTGTCTGATACATCTCCAAAGCCTAATGGTGTTTTTGAGACTATACCCAAAGACTTCTTCGCGCAAGCGAAGAAGTCTTTGGTAAAATTCTGATTAAAATCCTTAGACCTTGAGATCCGCCTGTCGAATCTCCTTCTCAATCTCCTTGGCCATTTTTTGATTTTCCTTCAAAAACCTACAGGCATTGTCTCTGCCCTGTCCCAGCTTGGCATCGCCGTAGGTGAAGAAGGAACCTGACTTCTTGATAAGCTCAAATTGCACGCCAAGATCGACGATGTCACCCTCTCTGGAGATTCCCTGGTTGTACATGATGTCAAACATGGCCACCTTGAAGGGGGCTGCCACCTTGTTTTTGACGATCTTGGTCTTGGAGTGGATACCAATCACCCTCTTGCTATCATTCGTCCCCTCCTCAATTTTTCCGGCATTGCGAATGTCAATTCGGACAGAGGCGTAGAATTTGAGGGCATTGCCACCAGTGGTCGTTTCTGGGTTACCGAACATGATCCCAATCTTCATGCGCAGCTGGTTGATGAAAATAACCGTGCACCTGCTCTTGGAGATGATGGCGGTCAGTTTGCGCAATGCTTGAGACATCAGTCGGGCCTGCAGTCCCATGTGACTATCGCCCATATCGCCTTCAATCTCGGCTCTGGGGGTCAGAGCCGCCACGGAGTCGACCACGATGAGGTCTACGGCGTTGGAGCTGACCAAAGTCTCGACGATGGACAGAGCCTGCTCGCCGTTATCCGGCTGAGACAGAAGTAATTGATCGGTTTTGACACCGATTCGCTTGGCGTATTCGGGATCGAGCGCGTG
>JAUYKR010000015.1 GCA_030699855.1 bacterium | reverse complement strand
GGAACGCTTAAATGGTCAGATTGAGGCCAGAATCAAGACGATGAGGGGAGTGAAGTCAAAGGCTAGTCTCAGAAATCTCATCAAGATACTCTTTTACTTCAGGGACTACAAATGACGGACACAGGTTTTCTTTACAGTGCCAAGTGTTTTGAAGTTGATTTTCTACGCAGGTTTGATAATATGAATGTACAAACCACGGGTGCTGTATTAAGTTACGGCTCTCCTGAGCGTCACAGAAACTCTTCCTTGCGGGAGAGTTTTTCTGTATGTATATTGTTACAGCCTGGTGGCAGCATGGGGCCGTAGCTGAACAGTAGAGTGCCTGTGGTTGACGCTCAGGAGGTGCGGGTGCAATTCCCGTCGGCTCCACCAGGTTTTTGATTCATCAAAATTGAGGTAGGAATGATTACTGATATTCATAACTGACTGATAAATTTCGCCAACTTCTTCATATCTTTCATCAGCGTGACCTTCTGCGCGGGCGAATACAAAGCCACGGCCGGGTGGTACAGCGGTACGAAATAACGACCGTTCTTACGCCTGAACACCTTGCCGTGGACTTGGGAGATCTTCATCTCCGGCAGCTCGCGGCCCATGGCGTGTCGGCCAAGGGTCACAATAATTTTGGGATCGATCAGAGCGATCTGCCGGTTCAGATAGGATTGGCAGGTGGCGATCTCTTCCGGCTTGGGATCACGGTTTCCAGGAGGGCGACATTTCACCACGTTGGCGATGAACACGTCTTCCTCCTTCCAGCCCACCTCCCGAATCATTTCCCGAAGGAGCTTGCCGCTGCGGCCGACAAAGGGTCGGCCCTGCTTGTCCTCCTGTGCCCCCGGCCCCTCGCCGATGAACAGAATTTTTGCCTGAACACTGCCTTCTCCCGGGACGGTATTGGTCCGACCCTTGCAGAGTTCACACTTGGTGCAGGCGGCGATTTCATCGGCGATGATCTGAAGCGAATCCATAATTAGCCGAGGATGGTTTCTAAAGCGGAACTGGAAGTTTTTGGTCCGATCAATGGTTTTTCGATCAGACTCACGCTCAATTCTTCCTGATACATCCCCAGCAAATAGGGGAGTAAAAAGTACTTGAGCTGATGTTTCTTGCAAAAATGAACGATATTGATGACCTGTTCCACGTTGTCACCCTGGACGATGGCGTCGATGCGTTCTTCCTCCACCGTCTGCTCCAAAATGTTGAGTTTGCCCAGCACGGGCACGCCGCCGATCCGCTCCTGATTGGTTCCATAACCATCCAGAATAGCCACGGGCACATATGGCGAAACATTTTTTTTCAGCTTTTCGATAAATGATTTTACCTCCCGGTTGGAGCCGATGATGAGCAGGCGAATGTTGCCGTAGCCTTTTTGGATCAGTCTTTTCTCCACTCCCACCATCAACAGATGGAGGATGGTCATCAGCCCGGTTCCCAGCACAAAAATGTAAATCATCAGCAGTCGGGAAAACAACTCCTTCTGCCAAAAATAAAAGATGAGCCCGAACAGGGCCGTACCCGTCAATCCTGCCACTATCACCTTCGACAAGTGCTTCAGTTGGGAAAATCGAACCTGGACAGAGTAGCCTCGGAATATCAGTAAAACGATTATCCAGGCGGCTGCCGTCAGCAGAGAGACTTTAAAATAAGGCCAGAAAGGGAAGTGGGTAGAAAAAATAAAACCAACCCTTAAAAAATACGCCAAGGTCATGGCTCCCAACAGCAGCAGGTAGTCCAGGACGATGGTGAGCAGGCGCAGTTTGCTGAGCAAGGCAGATTTTAGTATCAGTCAGATTGTACCAAAGCTGGCGCGAATCCTCTACAATAGGGTTATGAATGGAAATTCCAAACATGCCAAATCCTGCCCCCAGAGCCACTGCGGCTGCTGCGGGCCGGTGGAATACGACTTTCCGGAAGAATTCCTCACGCCGAAGCTCAGAAAGCTCAAGGAAACGATGAGCGAGGAAGAGTTCAAAAAGCTCATGCAGGAGTTCATGTAAGACCGAGGAGGGGGGTGCTGCTTTTTCCGAGGTTTTGGCGGCACTGGTTACGAAGCGACGAACATGTTCGGCGCTGAGGTGGTTACCGAGAAAAAATCAGCACCCCCCTTCGAAGGTCCCATGATAGGACTCGAAATGAGGGTGTTTTTCTGGTATAATAGTCTGATAAATACAACAAATGTCTTCACATCTTCTCGAACAAAGAAAAAGTGTCCATCGGAAGGCCGTCTACCGAGTGGCGGAGACCATCGGAAACGCCTGCATGTATGTGCTGATTTTTGCCGCACTGAAGACAGCCTTTAACTGGCGGGCTTACAGCCTGATCGTGCAGGACTGGTTCAGCGGTGCTCCGGCTAGCCTCCTCGAAGCTCAGCAGCAGTTTACCCAACTCAGTGCCGAACTTGAAAAGGCGGCTCCGCTTGTTGAAGATGATTTTAGTCTCACCGAGCTTGGACAGCTCTATCCCAACGAAATGCGCCTGAAGATCCCTAAACTCTTTGGAGTGGAAACAATTCCAATCAGCGAAGTCCAAATCGACAACTTCGATTTTTCAAAACTTTACGACTCCGAGAATAAAATCCAGGAAGCGCTCCGCGATGGAGTAGTTCACTATCCTTACACTGCTGATCCCGGCAAATTTGGCAATGTCTTCATCACCGGTCATTCTTCTTACTACCCCTGGGCTAAGGGAACCTACAAAGAAGTTTTCGTCCTGCTTCACAAGCTGGAAGTGGGGGACGAGTACAGCATTATTTTCCGAGGTCAGGAGTATCGATATGTAGTCCGCGAAAAATTTGAAATCGCTCCCAACGACATCTCCGTACTCGAACAGCCGGTCGATAAAAAGCTCTCCACCCTGATGACCTGTACCCCGGTGGGGACGACCCAGCGACGGTTGATTGTGCGGGCAGAGGAGGTAAAATGGCGCCCTTAGCAAAACAGTATGACTAAAAAGGGGCCAGGATCGGGATCGGACGAAGAGAGAAGAAAGAGAAAAAGAAGAGGCGACGGTCCAGCTCACCGATTAGATCAAGAAAGGCTAAGTGGGAGACCAAAACCTCGGCCAGATCTTCTCGAGGAAGGCTCACAGCCATTGAAGGCAGAAGCGGCTAGGGTAAGGCGACATCTTGTGTTAAGCCTTACGCCAACTCAACTCTCCATTCTAGTGGCGATGTTTGGTGCTGCCATACTGTCGCTCAGTGTATTACTCTCCACAACTGGAAAAAAAGAGACACTTCCGAAGCTGCCTGACAGTTCCCTCCGAAACCCGAATGAACAAAATGAAGATCGGATGGAACACAGAGAGGTGATCATCAATGGTCACCGGTTTGAACTGAGTGCTGCCCAAAAAAATATGCAAAATCTTCAGAGGATTATGGAAAGGGCCATCGACCACCTCAAAACACTCGGAGTGAAGTACTCAACCCCAGCCGAAGCGACTCCATTTCCTATAAAAGATGATCCAGAATCTAAAGACAGAGGTAACTACCTTTCAAATTTAGAAGGAGAGCTAGATGTGTATGAGTTAGCAGATGTCCATGAATCTCACGATCCCGGAAAAGTATTAGTTCTTCCAAATCCAAGACTGGCTAGAGGAATCACCCTAAAGCTATCTGAGTTTTCTTCCGTGGAAGATGGGGCTATTACAGCTACACATGAACTTCTTCATCAGCTCATCGGTGTAATTCCGAATGCAGTATGGAATGAAGGACTTATGGAGGGTGTGGAATTATTATTGGGGTATATGAAGCTCAAGCAAGAACACGAGCTTGGCTGCTCCTGTGAGACAGATGAGCAATGTGATGAACTGATCTTCGATAAGCTCTTCAGTGCCTCAGAAAATGATTATGTACGTCAAATGAAAGCGGCGGGCATCGACAATCTTCCCTGGAAACCTCTTGGATTTATTGATTCTTTTTTAACCACGACCCCCAACGCAGATATCATGAGTAGATATGGAACAGCTGTTGTGTGGTTTAAATATCTCAAGGATCATCCTGATTTTTTCGCGCAGTTCGTAGAAAAAATTAAACAGGTACATGGAATACCTCAAAAAACTTACATAGCAGAGAGAACACTTGTTCAGTTATCTCAAGAAATAGAGCCTGATTTTTCAGACTGGTATCATCAGCAGGTTGTTTTTCAGAGACCAAAAGTCGATCAAGAGATCTTTGGTGTTGGCATAGATGATAACACCCAATATGGCGGAGAAAGGAGGCTCGTATTTTTTGCGGGAGTCTGGAAGATGAAAGAAATACAAGTCAACAAGGGAATCAAAATCACTGTTTTAGATTTGGAGCCCATAACCCCCATCGAGATGAGAGTTTACGAAGAAAGGGATGGAAAAATAATGGTGCTCAGTCAACGAGTAGACAATATGTTTAAGGGAGGAAAAACCCTTTTTAAGCTATTGCCCCTTAAGGAAACGGATATAAAAGCGGAAATAAAAAACCCTAGAACAGGGGAATGGACTGTTGTCTTCGATAGAACAAAATAATCTACATCTTATTCCCCATGTACGCGCACAAATCCACCAGCCGGTGCGAGTAGCCCCATTCGTTGTCGTACCAGGTGAGGATTTTGACCAGGTTTCCGCCTAAGACCATGGTGGACAGTGCGTCCACGATGGAAGAGTGATCGTTGCCCTTGTAGTCCACCGAAACCAGCGGTTCCTCGCTGACGGCCAGAATACCCTTTAGCTTGCCTTCAGCGGCTTTTTTCAAGGTTGTGTTTACGTCCTCCACCGTCACTTCTTTGTCCAGCTCGGCTACGAAATCCGTCACGGACACCGTCTGGGTGGGGACCCGCAGAGCCAGTCCTGTTAGCTTCCCCTGCAGTTCCGGGATCACCTTGGCCACGGCCTCCGCCGCGCCGGTGGTGGTGGGTATAATCGAAGCCGTGGCGGTTCTCGCTCTCCTCGGATCTCGGTGGTGAGCATCCAGTGTCGACTGATCGTTGGTAAACGAGTGTACCGTGGTCATAAATCCGCGCTTGATTCCGAAAGCTTCGTGAAGCACCTTGGCTACCGGAGCGAGCGAGTTGGTGGTACAACTGGCATTGGAAATCAGGTGGTGCCTTTTGGGATCAAACATCTGCTCATTCACTCCCATCAACAGCATCACATCCAAATCATCCTTTGGCGGCGCGGTCAGAAGTACCTTCTTGGCTCCTGCCTGCCGATGCCATTCCACTTGTTCCCGACTGGTAAAAATACCGGTCGCTTCTATGGCGATGTCGATGCTGAGTTCTTTCCACGGCAAATTTTTTGGATCCCGTTCGTGAAGAGCTTTTATTTTCACTCCGTCCACGATCATATGTTCGGCATCGCAACTGATTTCATGGGGATAAATCCCATAGGTCGAATCATACTTCAGCAAGTGGCAACTGCTCTCGTGATCATGGGGATCATTAATGGCCACTATTTCCAGATCCGGATGGCCAAAGGCCTGTCGGAAAAAAACCCTTCCGATTCGTCCAAAACCATTGATAGCGATGCGGGTTTTTGCCATATTTCAGCGCAGTTATATTTTTCAGGAACACTGTAGAAGGAAAATCGATCCGATGCAAATCCACTACTCAATAAACGGCGCCATATCTTGCTTGAGCGACAAAATATCCTCTACCGTAAGTCCGGTTTCGACGTTCTGCCGCTTCCCTTCTACCAAAATATTCAACACCACGGGTTTTCCACCCGGATATTTTTCCAGCACTTCTTTCACTTTCTTCAGTTCGTCGCTGCCAAGGGAATTTCTCAAGCGGAAGAGCAGGCCACTGCCGGAGGCGAGATTCGGATCCACTTCCAGGGGCTCTTCCGAATCTACCACGAGTGGTATAAACCGCTGCTCTTGCTCGTTAAAGGCTCCTGACTCAATCGCATTCTCTCGCATCGACTTGATGCTCGAACGACTGACGGATCTGGCGATGAACTGCAGCTCGCCGGCTCGATAATCAATGCGGCCGTGGGCCATCACGAAGTATCCCTCGCTGTTTTCCAGCTCCTCGATATTCGTTTTCTCATAGGTCTTCGGAAAGATCACCACCGGTATTTTCCCGGTTAAATCTTCCAGCTCAAATACCGCCATCATGTCGCCGCGCTTGGTGTTGATCTTGCGCATATTATTCACCAAGCCGCCAACGACGAGCTCACGATCCGACAGAGCGGCGTTCAAGTTTCCGATCAGGGTAACCTTGCGCTTCATGTACTCCCTCAGACCCTTCAGGGGATGGTCGGAGACATACAGACCCAAGGATTCCTTTTCCCACTGCAGGTTTTGAAAGCGCGTGGCTTCTTTTACCTTCGGCAGTTCCAGCGGATGTTCCTCGCCGCGCTCGCGCAGCATGCCAAACAGATCGGTCTGGTTATTGTCCTTGATCTTCCCGTGATGCTTGGCGAAGTCGGTGATCAGATCCATCGAATTCATCAGGGCGTTGCGCTCGCCGAAGGCGTCCAGCGCTCCACTCATGGTCAGAGCCTCAAAGGATTTTTTGTTGACGCACTTCTGGGGCAGCCGCTGAATCAAGTCCGCCAAATCCTGGAATAGTCCGCCCTCCTTGCGGGTGGCGATGATGTGATCGATGGTGTCCTGGCCCAGATTTTTGATCGCCGTCAGGCCGTAGCGGATGGTTTTTTCGTCGATGACCGTGAAACTTTTCAGCGATTCGTTGATATCCGGTGGCAGAACCGTAATATTCATCAGCTCACACTCGCCAATGTCGATCACGACCCGATCCGTGTTTTCCTGGTCGGCGGACAAGAGGGCGGCCATGAACTCGGCCGGAAAGTGAGCCTTCAAATAGGCGGTTTGATAGGCTATCAAGGCGTAGCAGGCGGCATGTGACTTGTTAAAGCCGTAGTTGGCGAAAGGCTCAATGACCTTATCGAAGATATCTGTGGCCAGCTTCTGATCGTAGCCCTGCTTGACGCCGCCGGCGATGAATTTTTCCCGCTGTGCCATCAGTTCATCGGCGATCTTTTTGCCGATCGCACGACGGAGCAAGTCGGCTTCCCCCAAGGAAAACCCGGCGAACTTCTGGGCGATCTGTAAAATCTGTTCCTGATACACCGCGATCCCGTAGGTCTTTTCCAAAATCGGCTTCAGATCCTCGTGGACGAATTTTACCGATCGCTTTCCGTTTTTTCCGTCGATATAATCGGGAATAAACTGCATTGGGCCCGGACGATACAGGGCGCACATGGCGATAATGTCTTCAAAACCAGAAGGCTTCAGATCTTTCAGATACCGCTTCATGCCGGCGCTTTCCAGCTGGAACACGCCGGTAGTTTTTCCCTCCGACAGCAGCTGGTAGGTTTGCGCATCGTCCATGGGAAGCGCTTGAAGATCAATGATGGTTTTGCGGCGCTTGCGAAGAATTTCCAGGGCTCTCTGTAGGATCGTCAGATTTCTTAGTCCCAGGAAGTCCATTTTCAACAGGCCTAACATTTCCAGCGGCTTCATCGAATACTGGCTGATAATGGTTTCCTCTCCGCCCGGAGCTTTTTGCAATGGACAGTAGGTGGTCAGGGCTTCTTTGGAAATGATCACTGCCGCCGCGTGAACACCCACCTGTCGTACCGTTCCCTCCAATTTCAAAGCCGTGTCCACGATCTTGTGAAAGGTTTCGTTGGACTGATATTCCTGCTTGAGTTCCGGTTCTGATTCCAAAGCCTCGCCCAGCTTGGTACCCGGGCGGCTGGGGATCAGTTTGGTTAACTGGTTCATTTCCTGAAAGGAGATTCCGAAGACCCTTCCCACGTCTTTCACGGCCGCCTTAGCCGCCAGGGTGCCAAAGGTAACGATCTGAGCTACTCGATCCTTGCCATATTTTTGGGCCACATATTCAATAATCTCTCCACGGCGATTATCCTGAAAATCGATGTCAATATCCGGCATGCTGACGCGCGCCGGATTCAAAAAACGTTCAAACAGCAAGTCATACTTGAGCGGATCCAGATCGGTAATTTTCAGGCAATAAGAAACGATTGATCCGGCCGCCGAGCCTCGGCCAGGACCCACAAAGATGTCCTGCTCCTTGGCATAATGAATGAAGTCGGAGACGATCAGGAAGTATTCATCAAATCCCATTTCCCCGATCATTTTTAGCTCGTAATTCATGCGCTCCAAAATGCTCCGCTCTTCCGGAGCCGTTTTTTCTATCTGGTTGCCAATAATATCCTTTAGCTCGGCCTTGATGCCATAACGTTCCTTTACGCCTCTTGCCACCAGTTCGCGCAGATATTCCGCCGCTGTTTTCTTCCCCGGGGTAGGGAAGTGCGGAATCAGATTTTTTCCAAACTCAAACTCCAGTTTGCATCGTTTGGCAATCTCCAAAGTGTTTGAAATCGCCTCCGGGTGGTCATTGAAGGCCTGCTTCATCTGTTCTTCGCTCTTGAGCGAATAGTCGTCCTCATATCGCCAGCGGTTTGTCTCGTTGATGTTGCGATTATCTTTAATGCAGAGCAGTACGTCTTGAGCCGCCGCGTCTTCCGGGGCGGGGTAGTGAACGTCATTTGTCGCGACCAGTTGAGCTTTGCAGGCCTTGGCCAGCTTCAACATCAGCTCGTTGGCCGTGACCTGATCTTCCACCTTGGGGTGGTCGAACAATTCCACATAAACGTTTTCCTGCCCGTACAGATCCTGAAAACGCTTCAGGGAAGCCTTGGCTTCCTCCGATTTTCCCGCTAGCAACTGATGGGCCACGATCCCGAACCGGTCGGAAGTCAGGCAAATCAAGCCCTCCTTGTACTCTTCCAGCAGTTCCCAGTCGATTCGGGGGCGAAAGTAAAATCCTTCCAGGTTCGATCTGGTCACGAGTTGAATCAAATTGTGGTACCCGACTTTATTCTGAGCCAGCAGAATCAAATTGTAAGCCCGGTTATCTATTTTTGGTCTGCGGTCCGTTCGCTTGTCAATCGCCTGCCAAAATTCCACCCCGATCACCGGGTGGATGTCCGCCGACTTTGCAGCCTTGTAAAACTCGATACAGCCATACAAATTACCATGATCGGTAATGGCCAGATTGGTTTGATTGAGCTCCTTAGCCCGATCCACGTAGCGTTCCGGAGAACCCAGACCTTCCAGGATCGAGTAGTGGGTGTGGAGGTGGAGGTGGCAAAAATCGCTCATCAGTCTTTCTTAATCTGCTAGCAGATGGAGGTGGAGGTGAAAGATTTCCTGTCCCCCTTTGGCTCCAACATGAAAGCGCAGCTGGTAGCCTTCCAGCTGCAAATCTTCCGCGATTTTTTTAGCGTCCCAAATCAGGTGTCCCACCAGTTCCTGGTCTCCTTCCTCCATGGCCATCACCGAATCAATATGCTTTCGCGGTACCACTAAAATATGGTGTTTGGCTTTGGGATTAATGTCCTTAAAGCCCACCGCTTGCGATCCCTCATAGACCATGGACGATGGGATTTCTTTAGCGATGATTTTGCAAAAGAGACAGTCGGTCATGTTTTTCATGTTTAAAACATCCTCATCCTAGCACGGATAAAAGGGTTATTAAACGATTCATGCCTCACGCTAGTTTTTTGTTTCCGCTTTTGCATTCACCACCTCCGCCACTTTTCCACTCACGAATCCAACCATTTCCTGATACAAATTTTCCGCTCCGTGCTGGGACAAAAAGGTCTTTAATTGCTCCTTAAACTGTTCGGTGGCTTTGATCAGGGCTTCCTGAAACAGTTCTTGGCCAGCTCCGGTCATATGATCCCGCAATTGCTGAATCTGACGGTCAAATCTCCTGACCATTCTCTCGGCCTCTTTGCGGACATCATAGTGTTCCGCTTTTTTTACGTCGTCAGCCGTTGTGAAGGTTTCGGAGAGTCGCATAAGAAAAAAAGATACTAAAATTCAGCCTGCAGCAATGCTTGCATACGCTGTTCTTCCCGGGCCTTCTCTTCTGTTTCCGCTTCCAGGTATATGGAGTTCACCTGCTGGCTGGTGAGCCGCTCAAATTCGGGAAACAGTTGCGGATTCTTACTGAAGAAGTCGCTGAGAATTTTTTCCTTTCGCTGATTTTCCTGCTCAAATACCGATTTGAGCTGGCTGAGCTGCTCATCGCTCAGGCCGGGCAATGTTCGAATCAGTTGATCCTTTTCCTCAACTTTTAGCCCGATCGAGAGCATGGCCATCTGTTTGATTTCCCTTTCCAAATCATTTCGAGACGCATCAGCCATGAGTGAGGTCTGTTACTGTTCAACCATTTCTTCCCGTCCCGGGCCGACCCCCACCCACCGTACGGGACACCGAATCAGCTCCTCTATCCGCTTGAGATAACGTTGCGCGGACGCCGGCAGGTCATCAAATGATCTCGCGGAGCGAATGTCCTGCTTCCAGCCCGGCATCGTTTCGTAGGTCACCTCAACTTGTTCCAGAACTTCCAGATTGGCCGGCATCGAATTCAGGACGGTGCCCTGATATTTGTACGAGGTGGCAATTTGTAGTTCGTCCAGGGTGTCCAGCACGTCCAGCTTGGTGATGTTGAGAGCCGTAAAGGCGTTGATCAGGTGAGCGTACTTCACTACCACCGCGTCAAACCAGCCACAGCGCCTGGGTCTTCCCGTCGTTGTCCCATATTCATGACCGCGGTCGCGGATGAGTTGTCCCAGGTCATTGTTCAGCTCGGTGGGAAAGGGTCCTGACCCCACGCGAGTGGTATAGGCTTTTACAATGCCGACGCATTCGCCCAGCTTGTCCGGCGACAAGCCCAGGCCGGTACAGGCTCCGCCAATGCTGCAGTTCGAAGAGGTGACGTAGGGATAGGTGCCGAAATCGAGATCGAGCATGGTGGCGTTGGCGCCCTCCACCAAGATCTTCTTGTTCTCCGCGTAAGCGGCATTGAGGTAGTGAACAGAATCGACGATCATCGGCTCCAGACGCTTGGCGTAGTCCTGATACCGCTTCAACTCCGCCTCCACATCGATGGAAATATCAAAAGTTTTCTCCACTTCCATCGCCAAGCTTTTCAGCCGCACCGCGAAGGAATCAAAAAACCTCAAATCACCCACCCGCAATCCCGAACGCCTGGCTTTATCGGCGTAGGCCGGACCGATGCCGCGCTTGGTGGTTCCCAGTTGCTTCTCAGCAAGATCTTTTTCCTTGAGGC
>JAUYKR010000013.1 GCA_030699855.1 bacterium | reverse complement strand
GGCAAAGAAAATCGAAAAAAAGAAACCGAAACCTCAGGAAAAGAGAACTACTCTTGTTCGGGATCTTTTCCAGATCAAAGATCCGAAACTGGCTATGGCGCTGGAACGTGTTGTGACTGATATGTTAGGGATAAGGAGTCCGGGAACCCAGAAGTTCCGGGCATTTTGTAAGTGGTTTCAAAGGGAGCTGCTGTTTGCCGAAGACAAACCGTTGGTGAGAGAGCTCACGAATCGATTGATTGTCAGCAGTTTGGGTGTTGATGTTGAGTCCGAACTGGATGCCATTCAGAGTGAGGTTCAGGTTCGTATTTTAATGAATTTTGTATCACAGGGTAATGAGTATGAGAATTTGGTGTTCGGGACTTTTCAGGTGTTTTTTGAAGAAGTGCGTGCGGTGACGGTGAGAGAACTCGATGAGGTGAGGGGGAAAGTGGCAGATATTTTGAAACAAGTATCATTGCAATACGATGCTCTGTTGGCAACGAGGGATGGTTCAAAGGTATGGAAAATCCGGGTGGTGAAGGCTTATCGGGGGAGAGCTATAACCTTCGATCAAGCAAGGGAATTATTGTACCCGGGGGAAGAGGTTGACGACCTTCGTGTGCAAAATAGAGTCAGTAAGATTGCTCTGGCAAATCCGCACGAGCGAATAAGAGCTTCTCGTCCCACGGACTTAGCTGTTGTCACTCCAGATCATGTTGTGGCTGCTATCAGATACAAGAAAGGGGAAATTCCAGAATCCGAAATTGGACAATTCCTGGGGGTTTCCCCTGATTTATGGGACAACATTTTATTTTTGCGAGACAGAATGAAAAAACAAATTCGGCAACGATTTCCGCGCTGGTTTACCCTCGCAGAGGTTCCCAGGCAAAGGGCCCCGGGTAGATTGTTCTCTGGCCCCCTTCGCAAACACATCAAACTTCTTCGAAAGCGGGCCGATGGCGATCTTTCCGATGATGAATTTGCCCTAGCCCTGGGAATTCCTCCGGATAAACAAGGAGCGGTTACAAACGCCATTACGGCAATACGAAATGCTTTTCCAGAAGAGACGAGGCTCCTTGTGCGACCATCAGGCTTGTCTCATCAGGAAAAATTAGGTATTATAACTGATTATGAAGGTGGCGATAGATCGGATGCCTTGATGGAAAGGGCTAGAGTCACGAATGCTGCGTCCCTGCAAAGTACTATTTATAGATGGAGAAATGCCTTAGCAAGAGTTGGGCTTTATCGGCGCAATAAAGGCTCTGTTGACCGGGAAATAGGCACCCCCTGATACAACATGTCCATCATTTAGGCTGGTCATTTTAGAGATTTTTTGCTAAAATCGTGCCTTTGGGATTTTACTCTGTTGTCTATGCGTCTGGGTTTGGATGTTAAAGATAACCACTCCTGTCCACCTCTTAATATTTCTAAGGAAGAGTATGAGTGTCTTCTTGCTCTGGTTTGTGAGCATTTTCCCGACTGCGCTGCAGACCCAAGGGGGAGGCTGGCCCGCATTATCGATGAGTTTGTAGCATCTCGCGAACTCCTTACGGTTGTTTCTTTCAGTTTGGCGAGAATTGCTATTTTGACTGCCGCCGGCGTGCCAAAAGGGCCACTTCGTCCTTTACATGAAGATGAAGGTGTCCAATTGCCTCAGTTTTCAGATTCTGAACCTGCCGAAAGAGGTTCATGTCTTTCAATGGCTGAGGTACTTTCCGAAATTGTCCGGAGAGCCTTTCATCTTCAAGACTCAGAGATGGTTCAGGTTCTTGCAGAAGAAATTCTTCAGTTGTCGAGAGCCTCTGTTCCCGATTCCGAATCGGATGTTCAAAGTGTTTTAAAGTTTTGCAGCCATGTTTCGGAACACTGGCATGAAATTGTTGATTATTGGAAGCTTCTCCTGTTTCGGACTCTCATCCAGCGAATTTTGAGAGTAAGAATTGACGATGAGGTATTGGAGGTTCTAAGGATGGAAACGAACTTCCGCATTATTCTCGCTTCTTTGGATGAGGACAGAAGGGATGTTGAAATATGTTTTCAGGTTCTTTTGGATTATTTGTCCGAGCTCGACAATGAGTTGCCGAAAGGGAAGCGAGAGGATGGTCAGGCTTCAGATCTTCGGTCTTCCTTTGATGGCCATAAGCAGCTTTCTGAGCAGGATTTATTAGCTGAATATAGCCGTGCTGTTGGTAAGTGTGGAGGTGATACGAGAGCTCACATTGAAGCGGCCATTGCTTTTAAGAGACATGCCATTACTGATGAGCGTGCTCGTTTTTTGCTTGGAGGAGATACATCTGGAAGAGTTCCAGACAAGGTTTTTAAGTTGAGAAGGAAGCATCCTGATGCAGGTATTCCCGTAGATAAGGTGTATGAAAACGCTACGGCAACACTTTCCGAATTTGAGGCCGTTCGCGCTTATGAGCGCGACCCGGATAAGAATGTCGTTCGCCAATGGCTGGGTCTTGATCCTCGTGAATATAATGGGAGTATTCGTGATCCTGAACTGGCACGGACGGTGAGAATTATTGTGGAGAGAAAGCACTTTCCCCGTTATCACTTTTCAGGCAAGAGGCCTCATTGGCGTCGATTGGCCGTCAAGGAAGATCATCTGTTGGCAGTTGAAGCACACAGTCGAAATGAGGTTACAGACGAAGAATTTTTAGAGCGTGTGAGAGATTTGAAGTACAAGTCTGTTCAACAGGCAAAGAGCGCTCTTAGGGGAATGTTCCCGAAGCGATTTGAGGGGTTAGAAGTGAGGGCCCGATTGGGCGTGACGGATGAACAAAGAATTGCCGTGGCCCACCGATGGCTCCTTGGTGATCCAGTAGATAAACTCTTAAAGAGCATCCCTGGTGTCAATTCCCTCGATTCTCTTAGGTGTATGGTTCGTGATATGAAAAAAGCTTACAGGAAGTTATTTGTCGGTTATCCCAAGAGAAGAGGGGCTAGAGTTTTGCAGACCCATTAAGGAGCAATCCATCCAAAAAAAGCCTAGTATTTTTGCTCCTTTCTGCTAAAATATGCCCTTCATTTTTTTGCATGGTGGAAGTTGCTCCAGAGAGTTGTGAACCATTAGGCGAAGCACACGTGCATCGGGAGCAAACTGTTCCCGGTTGTACGGGAGCGGTTTTTCTTTCTCGTGGAGGGATTGACTTTTTGTGCGAGCAGCTGAGTGGTAATCAGCCTGATTTGATCAAGTTCCTTCGCGGGTATAAATATGATCTGGAGGCGCTTCTCCGCTATTTGCCGACCGAAACTGATGACATGGCGGTGTTTCATCCTTATTTCCCCCGCTTCATCGCTCACAAAGATTCTCTCCAGACGGGTTTTTTGGCAAAATATGGTCTTTCTTTTCCCACCAGTGATGACGTGTATGACGCATGGCATAATGATGATGATCTTCTCGACACTGGAAAGGTTCGAGGATTCGCAGAAAGTGGAGACTTAACAAGGTTTCGCGGGTTTCTTTCCGAAACGGTTCGAGTGGTGGAGGCGAAGCTTTTGTCGTCCGGCAGCGGGCCTGTTGCCGATGCAAGGGCGAGCTACGTTATGGACTCATTTGGAATTACAGATCCTGAGTTTGCCAAATTGGTTTGCGAGGAGCTGCTTCTTATGGTTCAAGACGGGGATAACTCTGATTCTGATTTTGACACAGCCGTAAGGACTTATGGTGACGCGCTTCATTCCGAGCTGATGTTCGGAGACATGGATCCATTCGAGCACCCTTTTCTTTCCCGTGTTTTGAGGCGTTGCTTTCAGATGGGTGCAAGAGACAGTGTCGCTCAACTTCAAACGGAAGTTCGATTGCGAGTGGGGATGTTCTTTGTTTTTGAAGGCAATCATTATGTTGAGCTTATTTTTCGAGAGATTTTTGAACTTTTTCGCGAAATATCTGATGTTATTCGGTCGACTCAGGGGGAGCAGCGTTCTTCCATTGCCGAAACTCTGTGCAAAGTTTCGCTTCAAAAAAGCGCTCTCGAACGAACACGTTGTGTGGATGCTTCCGATCCTTCACGGGTCGCTTATGAATGGAGAGTGATGAGGGCCTACTTGGGAAGGCATATTGTCAAAAGTGAAGCAACACAACTGCTGCCGGGAGGGGCGGAAAGCCGTTCCTGGTTTTATAGGCACATGCCTAGAATTCTTGCTGAGCATGCCAAAGCTCGCGTTGTTCCTCGACGAATTCGGTATCGAGAAGAGCTTACTCGCGAGCAGGTGATTGCTGCGGTTCGATACAGGACCGGTGGCATGAAAAGAGCAAAAATCGCTGAGATTTTTGGAGTAGAGGCGGGTCCTTATTTTACTCAATATCTCTCACTTCAAGTCAGAAATGTTATCTTTCCCAAATTTCCCGACTGGTTTGCTTCGGCCAACGCGCCTGATGTTCGTAAAAGGGAAGGGCTTTTTTCCGGTCCGAAACCGGAACACACAGAACCTCTACAACGATTTCTTCGTGCTGAAATTTCCCGTGATACCTTGCGTCAGGCGCTTGGTCTTCCGGATGCCAGTGATCCAGTTTTAGACATTGCGATCACAGCCATAAAAAAAGCAAATATGCCTGATTTGTTGGGTAAACGACGACCCAAAAGTGGACTTTCTGATGAAGCTAAATTAGCTATTGTGAGCGAATATGATCTATTAGTAGCTGCGAATAAAGGCAAAAAGGGTGCAGCTGATGATGGAGTATATGATGAACTTATGAAAAGAGCGCGGGTGAAAAGTAATATATCTATGCGAAGCACTATGACAGCCTGGAGAAAACGGTTAAGAGGAAGGGGCCTGTATCCATCTCAAAAGTGAGCTGATATACTGAGCTTACCTTACTTTTCCCATGTCCCGCGTCCAGCTCCAACTTAAAAAGTCCGTCGATTCCAGCTACGACATCGTCATCGAGCGGGGAATTTTAAAGAAGCTGGCTTCCGATTTGCGCACCAAACGCTTCGCGGAAAACTATGTGGTCATCACCGATACCAAGGTGAGCCGGCTGTTTGGAAAGTCGGTGTGTGATTCGCTCAAGCGCGAAGGCTTGTTGCTGGGAAAAATCGTCGTGTCCGTCGGAGAAAAAAGTAAAAGCTTATCCCGGGTGCAGGAGTGCTGCGAGCAGCTGCTCAGTTTGGGAGCAAACCGGCAAACGGGGGTAATCGCTCTGGGTGGCGGGGTGGTGGGGGATCTGGCCGGATTTGTCGCCGCCAGCTACATGCGCGGTGTCCCCTGTGTGCAAGTGCCCACGACCCTCCTGGCCATGGTGGACAGCAGCGTGGGCGGAAAAGTGGGGGTGGATCTGCCTTCCGGAAAAAATATGGTTGGTGCCTTTTGGCAGCCGAAAAAAGTCTATATCGATCCGGAAGTGTTACGTTCCCTTCCGGCAAAGGACTGGAAGTCCGGACTGGGGGAATCGGTCAAATACGGGGCGATCATGGATCGGAGCCTGTGGGAATTTTTCGAGAAGCACGCGGACTTCTTAAAGGAAGTGCCCAAGAAGCCGATGCCGAGCCAGTGGAAGCTGATTGAAGAGATGGTCGAGCGCTGCGTTAAAATCAAAGCCGAGGTGGTGATGAAGGACGAGAAGGAGGGTAATCTGCGTCAAGTTCTCAATTACGGCCATACCTTTGGCCACGTGGTGGAGCTGATGAGCGACTATACCATTCTCCACGGCGAAGCGGTGGCAGTGGGGATGAAAATGGCGGCGGCTCTGGCTCACGAGCTGCGATTTCTGTCCAAGGCCGAACTGGATCGGCAGAATGACCTCCTCAAAAAACTTGGACTGGGCAAGACCAAGACCAAGGGTCTCATCAAGGATTTCGTTGAGCACATGAGAAAGGACAAGAAGACCAAGGGAGATCTGCGGGTGGTTTTGGTCGACCGGCTGGGGCGCTGTCATCAGGAGTTGGGGAGGTTTGGGATCAAAGTCGATTCGGCTGTGGTCAGAAAGGTGCTTAAGGAATCTGCCTTAATCGATGATATTGATCAGGCGGCGCAACCTGCGGTTCAAACCAACTCTTGGGCAAGCTCGTACTCAAGTTCTTACTCAAGTTCTTCCAGTTACTCTGCTCCTTCCACACCTGCGGGCGAAACGGATCTGCAAAAGCGCCTGCGAGAAATGCGCGAGCGAGCTGAGCTTCGTCGACGCATGCAGGGGGGAAGCGGATCTGGAGGTCTTGGGAGCGGCGGATATTTGCCGGGTTAGTTTCAATCTATGCTTAATTGGTATCAGAACGACCAAAACCCCTGGTATATTTTCGGAAGAGTATTGAAAGTTGGTCAGGGCAATAATGCTTTTTCGCTGCCAAAAAAAGCTGATCGCTTGCCACTGACTATCACTCCGCTTTGCCTGGGTTCTCTGGATGAGCTGAGAATTGGCGGTCATGTCGCCTTCCAGGACTTTGACGGCGATGCTTCGACGGGCTCGGCATCTTATCGATGGATCGAGTGCTTTGGTTTGGAGTCGGCGATCTTGTGTTTGGATTATCCCATTCCTCTTTATGCTTTCGATAATCACAACCACGCTTTTTACGGCTGGTGTGAAGGAATGAAGACAGAATGGTTTCAGAAGGGGGCCACTTTGGTTCATCTCGACGCTCACTTCGATGACGCGGAGCCGGCCTCGTACCAAGTGAGCGTGGATGATCTGGAGGATGTCTGGCGTTATACCAACGAAGTCCTGCAAATCGCCACCTTCATCCAGCCGGCGCTCAGGTCCGGTGTGTTTTCGAAGGTGCTGAATTTTGTAGAAAGCTCAGATTTCGACAGTCTTCCTCAGATTGACGGGGAAGTGGTTCTCAATATCGATCTTGACGTGTTTTGCGAGGACATGAGCCATATTTCCTGGCGGCAGAAGGTGGACATGCTCAAGCACTACCTGCCGCAAACCAAACTGATCACGATGGCGACCTCACCGTTCTTCATCGAGCAGCAGAAGGCGATTGAAGTGGCAAAGAGAGTAGTTGGGGAACTATTTTAGCCAATCCTCTATTTTCCTTACCGCTTGTTCAATCAGCTCCGGCAACTGTTGCTGCTCTTCTTTTGAAAAATCTTGCAAAACAAAAGCATCAGTGGGAAGGCTCTGATCTTCATGGCCGATGCCGAACTTGAGGCGGTGGAATTGGTCGGTTCCCAGATGTTCGATGATCGACTTGATGCCGTTGTGGCCGCCGCTGGAGCCCTCTAGCCGCTCTCGCAGTTTGCCGAAAGCCATGTCCTTGTCGTCGTAGACGATCAAGAGGTCCTGGCCGATGTTTATCTTATAAAAGTTTGCACGGGCGGCTATTTCTGGGCCGGATAAATTCATGAAGGTCATTGGTTTTACGATCATGATTTTTTCACCATTGTTATCTTTTTCCGCTGTAGCGGATTTGTGCGTGGGCGCAAAGGGGTTCATTTGAAATTCATGCTTATTGCTAAAAGCATCTGCGATCTTAAAGCCGATGTTATGGCGAGTGTTTTCATATTCCTTGCCGGGATTTCCCAGGCCGACGATGATTTTCATAAGTTTCTCTTAGATTGAATCCAGCTGAGCAGCCTCCTGCCTTCCGGATCGTTCGGATGGGCGGAGATGAGCGTCCTGGCATGTTCTTCCGCGTC
>JAUYKR010000012.1 GCA_030699855.1 bacterium | reverse complement strand
GGTGACTTCATCGTTGTTGGCGATAAGATGGGGACAGTAACTCGCATCGGTCTCAAGACTACTCGGATGATTTCCATGGCCGGTGAAGAGCTCATCATTCCTAACAACGTTTTGACAGGTAGAGAAATTCAGAATTTCGGGCGAGTTAAGCGCCGTCGGGGAGTTATCACTGTCGCTGTTACTTACGACACTTCCGTGAGTAAGATGGAAAAAATCCCCCAGCTCATTAAGGATGTCATTCAATCTTGCGAAGGTGTTGAGCTCGACAGAGCTCACTTTAAAAACTTCGGAGACTTCGGAAAAAGTTTTGAAGTGGTTTATTTCGTGAATACCCAGGATTACGTCACTTTCCTCGATCGACACCAGCAGATTCTGCTGGGGATCCAGCGGCAATTCGAGCAGGAGGAAATTGATTTCGCATTTCCAACCCAAATCGCCTATAGGAGGGGCTGATTACCGCATACAGTCTTCCAGAAATTTCTGAACGGACGCAATGCTCTGGCTCTGATTGTAGAGATTGATCACCTTGCTCCCGATCACGGCAATATCAGCTTTTTTCAACGCCTCTTCCACCTGTTGCCGATTTGAGATGCCGAAGCCAAGAGCCAGCGGTACCTTCACGTATTTTCTCACCGTGTCCAAATACTTCACCAGGCTCAGGTCAAGTTTGTCTTGGGCTCCGGTGGTGCCCAGGCGGGAGACACAGTAAACAAATCCTGAGGCTATTTTGCCGATTTTTTTCAGCCGATCTGCCGGAGTAATGGGGGAGATGATCTGGATAGGATGAAGCCCATACTTTTTACAGGTTTTCAAATAGTGGTCGTAGGGTTCTTCGTCCAGGGGAATGTCGGGGACAATGAGGCCGTAGCAACCGGCTTCCTTGGCCTGTTGGCAGAAGCTTTCAAGACCGTAGCTGAAGATAATATTGTAGTAGGTCATGAACAGGAGCGGAATATTCACCTTTTTTTTCAAACGCTTCATCAGCTTCAGGCAGTCATCAGGGTTCGTGCCGTTTTCGAGCGACTTCTGATTCGCCTCCATGATGGTAGGGCCGTCGGCAACGGGGTCTGAGAAGGGAATTTGTATTTCCACATAGGCGACGCCGGCTTTTTCCATAGCCAAGACAAGCTGCTCCGATTCCTTCATGCTGGGATAGCCGCCGACAATATGGGTCATCAGGGTGTTCATGTGAATTTTTTTAAAAATTGGTTGAAGTTTTTCTTGTCGAAATGCTGAGTGGTGATGAAGAGGTCTTTGTCGCCTCTGCCGGAGCAGTTGAAGACAATTATTTTATCTTTCGAAAGCGACGGAGCCAGTTTGATCACTTCCGCTACGGCGTGCGCGGACTCAAGCGCCGGAAAAATCCCCTCCGTTTGAGCAAGAAGCTGATAGGCTTCCAGCACTTTTTCATCGGTGGCGTAGGCCGGGGTAAGTCTTCCGGAATCTTTCAGGTAGGCATGCTGCGGTCCGACTCCGGAGTAGTCCAAACCGGCCGAGATGCTGTGAGTCTCTCCTACTTGACCATTCTCATTTTGGAGAAAATATGATTTAAAACCTTCCACCACTCCGTGGCGACCACCCTGGAAACGGGCGGCATGGGTAAACTTTCCTTTATTTTCCTTAATCCCTTTTCCGCCGGCCTCAACGCCGACCAGCTTCACTTCCGGTTCATCCAAAAATTCATAGAAGAGCCCCATGGCGTTGCTGCCACCGCCGATGCAGGCCACCAAATAGTCGGGAAGCCTTCCCGCTTGCTGCTTGATCTGCCTTTTTGTTTCTTCACCAACGATTTTTTGAAAGAAGGTATTCATCGCCGGATAAGGATGGGGTCCGCAAACCGTCCCCAGGAGGAAGTGTGTTCGCTCCGGATAGGTGATTAAGTCTCGTATGGAAGCGTTGATGGCATCCTTTAAAATTTGCCCGCCGGTTGTTACCGGTATGACCTTTGCTCCCAACCGCTCCATCCAGAAAACGTTGGGCCGCTGTCTGGCATAATCTTTCGCTCCCATGTAAATCACGCATTCCAGTCCGAGCTTGGCGCAGATTGTTGCGGTAGCCAACCCGTGCTGACCGGCTCCGGTTTCCGCGACTACCCGCTTTTTCTTCATTCGCTTAGCCAGCAGTCCCTGGCCGATGCAGTGATTCATCTTGTGGGCTCCGGTGTGGAGTAGGCCTTCGTTTTTCAAATAGATCTGAGCGCCGCCTAATTTTCTGGTCAGGTTTCCGCAGAAGTAAAGCGGAGTGGGACGGCCCGCATAATTTTCGTATAAATTCTTCAGCTCCGCCAAAAATTGCTGATCCTTTATGGCAGAATAAAATTCTCTTTCGAGCTCTTCCATGACCGGTATCAGCAATTCAGGAATATACCGGCCGCCATAGGGGCCAAAATGGCCGGTTTTGTTGAGGAGGTATCGTTTGAGTGAAATATTCTTGTTCATGTGGAAAAAAGATTAATAAGTTCAGTCATTTTTTTGAGATCTCTTCGCCAATTGGTCTCCACGCCGCTGGCGCAGTCGATGCCGATGGCTCCGGTATTTTTCAATGCCTGTTTTGCGTTCGTTTTGTTGATCCCGCCGGCCAATAAAAACGGTCGTTTAAAATTCCTCAACAGTTTGTAAGGGAATGCATCCCCCGAACCGGGCTGTCGCCCGTCCAGCAGGAGATAAGCCACGTGGGGAAAATACTTCTCAGCCCGCTTCAAATCCTTTTGACCAGTGACGCTAAAGGCTTTGATGACGGGAAGGGGAGAGCGTCTCACCATCTCCAAGGGCTCGCTTCCGTGAAGCTGGACGAAGTCCAGCCCAAGCTGCTCCGCGATGGGAAAAATTTCATCCTCCGGCTGATCCATGAACACGCCAACCGTTTTTGTGGGCCCACTTCGTTTCCCAAGGGCTTTGATGATGCTTTCAGCGGTTTGGTAGGAAATTCTCCGCCGACTGGAGGGAACGAAATTCAGACCGATGAAGTCCACTCCCAGCTCTTGGCAGCGAAAAGCCTCTTTAGTGCTTTGAACGCCGCAGATTTTAACCAGCGGCATCGTGTTTCCCATCAGCGAGTGAATTTTCTTCTCAGGATTTTTGCTTTTCATTAGGCTTGTTCCGATCAGAACGGCGTTGATAGATGGCGGAAGCTTTCGGATGTCATTTCTGCTCTCGATTCCGCTTTCGGCGACGATGATTTTTCCTTTCGGAATCAGCTTGGCCAGTTTTTTTGTCGTGTTTAAGTCGATGGAAAAGGTATGTAAGTTGCGATTGTTAATACCAATGATTTCCGCGCCGGCTTCGACGACAGATCTCACTTCTTCTTCGGTATGGATCTCGCACAAGCAGTCCATGTCCAGACTTCTTGCCACGCCAATAAAGCGCTTCATCTCATCAGTTGATAAGATGGCGGCGATGAGGAGGATGGCATCGGCTCCAAAGTGCCTGGCTTCATAGATCTGGTATTCATCAACGATAAAATCTTTGCGGAGAAGGGGGGTATGACGAGTTGCTGCTTCCACTCGCCTCAAATGCTCCAAGCTTCCTTTGAAGTACTTCCGGTCTGTCAGAACAGATATAGCCCTGGCTCCAGAGCGTTCATAAATCTGAGCCACCCTTGCGGGATTTATTTTTTTCTTGCTGATCTGACCGGTGCTCGGAGAAGCTTGCTTCACTTCCGCGATCAGGGACAAGCCTCTGCGCAAAAGCGCAGCCTTGAAGTCTCGACTTGATGGCTTTACCTTCGACATCAGTTTCCTCAGCGAAAGTTTCTTCTTCGCCAGCTCCACTTCCTTGCGTTTATGAGCAGTTATTTCCAATAAAATACTGGGGGTATGCGAGAGCTTCTTGTATGCTAGGAATTGAGCATAAGCTTTTCCACTGACAACGCATTCCATGGCTTTCTGATAAGCTTTTTTTAGATTTCTTGTGTGGCCTACTAACTTCAAGGCCAAGGCCGCGTTTACGAGAACAAGATCCAGATGTCTGCTCCGGCA
>JAUYKR010000167.1 GCA_030699855.1 bacterium | reverse complement strand
ATCTGATGAAAATCAAACACCAGATGAGCCCGGTCGGATACTTTGACGCGACCTTCATAATTGATGCCATGGTCGGTAAGGTTTTGCAGTTCTGTGAAGAAAGTTGGCAGATGCATTACCACTCCGTTGCCCACTAAACAGGTCACGGCATCGTGTAAAATTCCGGACGGAAGCAGGTGAAAGGCGAATTTTTTACCGTCGACCACAATGGTATGACCGGCGTTCGATCCGCCCTGGCAACGGGCGACGATGTCGAAATCGGCGGCCAGAATGTCGACGAGCTTACCCTTGCCTTCGTCGCCCCACTGGGAACCGAGGATGGAAGTGATGGGATTCATGCTGATTGTAAAAATTCTCGAACAAGATCTTCCGCGGTTTCAGCCTCGGTTCCGGTCTCATTCAGGAAGCGAATGATGGTCGGTTTGTCGTAGCCTAAACTTAAGAGGGCTGCCATGGCTTCTTCCTGCAGAGAGTGGGGTGCTGACGCGCTCCGAGATCCGGGAGGGAAACGGACCTCCAGTTTCCCCTTCAGCTCCAGGCTGAGTCTGGCGGCAGTTTTCTTACCCAGGCCGGGTACCCGGCACAGATACGCCAGGTCTTCGTTTTGAATGGCGGACTGGGCCAAATCAAGAGGCATATTCAGAATACCCAAGGCTGTCTTACAGCCTATTCCGGACACGCCGATGAGCAATTGGAAAAACTTCAGCTCTTCCAGCGATAGAAAACCATACAAGCAGATGTCATCCTCCTTCACCTGGGTGTGAATAAACAGGCAGCAGTCCGCTCCCTGCTGGAGCTGGCTGAAAAGCTCAGCTGTAACTCCGACGAGATAGCCTACGCCGGAGTTAAGCAAAATAATCCGCTGTTCCAGCTTTTGATGAACGGTACCCGAAAGGTAGGCGATCATATTCGGAAGTTATTTTTTCTTGGCCGCCTTTGGCTTCTTTTTCAGATCCAGGTCATAAACAGCGCGACCGACACGGACAAAATGAGGATTCTTTTGCAGGTTAAGACTGATGGTGCCGATGCGAACGTGTCGTTGTTTAAGAACTGCCTCGATAATTTCCTGTTTGGTCATGGGTTTGCCGTTTTCTTTCAAAATATCTTCGATGACATCAGCCACGGTTCCCTCTTTGTAGCCCCACTCTTTCAGCACGTACAAGCCTCGTCCCACCAGCACGAACTTTTCGCAGCGGATTAATTCATTGTGAACCGCTTGGACCGTTACGAACTTTCGGTCAAATCCCACTTCCGCGATTCGATTGGCGATTTCCACGAAGTGTAACGGCTTCTTGGCTTTTTTCAGGACGATGTAGGCTTTATCCCGGATCGAGCGGGGATTGATGTGCCTCCATTCTAAAAGGCCCCATCCGTTGTCGACTTTTTTCAGGCGCTTGTCGACGGAAAGGGCAGCGAGCAAGGACTTTTCGGATATTTCGGAGTTATTTCGGGAGAAGATACTCTTGAGCTCGCTGATGAGCTTGGCCTCTTCTATCACATCGGTCTTTTTCTTGAGCAGGGAGATGGCGGATTCATCGATTTGGCGAATTTCTCCGATTCCAATGGAGTTATAGGTCCAGAAGGGCAGAAAAATATCAGACTTATCCTGCTTGGCCAGCTCCGAGTCGATAACCATGGACAGTTTGATGATATTGGCATCGGCACTGCCGTGATTCACAAAGACACTGAGCATCTCACTCAGAAGCTCTTCTTCCAGCATGATGCCGCCGCGGTCGCTGATGATCTCTTTTGCCAGCTTATTGATGCGGTAAAACTTGGTGTTGTTGATAGTCCTCCTCAGCTTGCTCAGAGCGATGTTTTCGATCTGTCGAACCCGCTCTCTGGTGACGGAAAAAGTCTCTCCGATTTTCTCCAAAGTCTGTTTGGGCTGATTTTTGAGACTAAAGCGACGGGTAATCACATCCTGCTCTTTTTCCGTCAAAACCATAAACATTTCCTCTACCATTCTGGCCAGGTCAAACTCAGCCACATTGGCGACACTGGTCTGGCCTGGGCCAAAGGTTCCTGAGTTCTGGATCGTCGGAGACGAGGGGTCGGTAGCCATTGTTTTCAGTGTTAAGGTCAAAGCCCGCTTACCTTACAACAGGTAAGTGAACAGCTTCCTCCGTATAGTATGAATCGCTTTTGTAACCGTCAAGTAATTGACAGAAAGACAAGAAAGATGATTCATAGGCTCGAGGAGAAGCATGAGAAAACGAGATGAGTCCAACGTTTTTTCGTGGTCAAGAAACTTGACGAAAGAAGTGAATATACACTATTTTAAAAATACTGTCAAATTGAATTAAACCGAAAAACTGTACAAGTAAATCAGCTTTGACTACATTCGAGTCAGCTGATCAAAAAAAGAGTACGCGATCATCTTTTGTATTCTTTCAAAATCCCTTAAAAATGATTATTCACTGCGATTCTTGCGGAAAGGCGGTATCAGACAGATTGGAAAAATGTCCATTCTGCGTCATGTCCATCAAGCCTCGCAGCATAAGGGATGGCTATCAGTCCAGAGTTCTAGAAGAGCTCATCCCGGCCTTTGAAAGGCGGGCGATCATGTCGTAAAAAAAAGAGATGAGGGGCCATGGGCTCCTTTTTTTGTCGTGCGTGAACCGTGGGATGGGATTTCCGCGAAGATGGCCGCGCCTACGGTTCATCCGGATCAAGTGGCGAACAAGATCATCTGCCAGAACAGCTCAATCGCCGGGCCGAAGAGATAAT
>JAUYKR010000166.1 GCA_030699855.1 bacterium | reverse complement strand
TTGTCTATTAGGATTCTGTACTGCGGTGAGCTTTCCAAATCTGGCCTATTCGTCGCAATCCAGATTTTGTTTCCCTGCGCGAAGAGTAAACATCCAGGAATTTCTTTTGCCAGCGCGCCCGCGATTTCCACCATCTCTCCTTCGCTTATTGTTGGAAGCGCGGCCTCGAAGTAATGAATGGTGCCGCAGCCGGAGTCTGGTTGGTTGTGCGCTTGCACCAGAACATCAAGTCTATTTTTTAGCCCTATAAACACGTCTTCAAGTCCTAGGGCCTCTCTGTTTTCTGGCTTCAATATTTCATCGATCACGTAAAATTTGTCTGGATCTGCCGCGAATGTTTGCAGTTCCATTTGCAAAAGTCCCTGAGCTGCTTCGCTTGACCCCGAGAGCATTTCGGAAACGGTTTTAGTGTAAGTGATTGTAATGTCATCAAGTTTTACTCCAGCCAGCAACTCTCCAATTGCGATGCGGTCTGCTTCTGTGGGTAGTCTCTTCCCTTTGATGAATTGAAGTTTTTGCCCTTCAGCGTCGTCGGCCAGTATATTCATGAGACTTTCGCATTCTCTGGTGAAATCACGAATGGCTTCGACAATCGTCATTGTGCCTTCCCTTTGCCCTCTATCCATTTTTTCAGCTCCCCTTCTGATGATATGAGCCAGCAAGTGGTGCTCTGTGCCTGGGATGAGAAAAGCCGGATGAATCAGCTCTTCTAGGGCATTGATAATCCTGTTTATTCCTCTAAATCTTCTTGCCTTGAGGTCGAGTGAATCAGTCAGATGAGTTGCATTGAGCCTTACCAAGGCATGTCCCATTTTTTTGATTCGGATAGCGCGAATGTCTTTCAGCGTCTGTATCTCTCTTGTTCTCGCGCCTGGCCCCCTTTTTTTTCCTGTAGCCTTTTTCTTTTCTACTTCATCAACGTGAGCAGCCAGGTGTGGTGTATATGCTTCAACGGCTACTCCAGCTGCTCCCGAGGTGACGAGCTCTCTCAATCTTGTGTCACTTGCTGGCGATCCTTCTGGGCCGCCTACTCTAAAGTCAGGACTTTCTCCCGAGTCGAGACTCCCTTCGTGATGTTCACTGTCCACGGCTGATGGTGGAGGTGGCATGAACCTGGTTTCGTCCTTTATTTTTCTTGTCGGTTCTCCACTTGGGCCTGGAACTTGGTTACACTCACCTGTTTCATTTGCGGCTCTTTGAGTGAGATCGTCAGCGTCGTCTGTTGTGCCTGGAGCCACTGTTTCCACTGCCATTCTTACGGCTGCCTGTTCGTGACCTATTTGAACTAACTTTGTTTCTTGGGCACTTACAGGTTCACCAAGTACGAGAGTCTCCTCTCCGTCTTCTGGCTCCCTGGCGCGCCAGGTTGGATTAAACAATTGACTCGGGTCATCCAAACTTAGGGTGGCCGAAAGTTGATCGACTCCATCAAGGTATCTGCGGGTTTCCGCGCCTGGTCCACTTTTAGCTCTAGGCCGATCTGCTTCCTGATCTGTCATACTCCCCAATGGTTAAGAGGTGCGTATTATAGTTTATATTTCTTAAATGTCAAGTACTTTCAAATTCCATACCCTATCAAGCCTTTCTCTCTATTCTACACTAATTCCCCATCTAAGTCCAGAGCGAGAATTTGCCGGTGAGCTCACGAATGACCTCTATTGGGCCAAACAAGACGATGCCGAAGTATTCCAGCTGTTCTTCAAGGGTCTCTTTGGTTCGATTCTGCTGATCCAGGTAGGTTCCCTCCACCATAGTATGTGTGAAGTCGGTGAAGGGGATTCCCTGTTGGATACAGGTATTTCGGACGGTCCTAATCTTATTTGAATTATCAGCCTTGAGGATGATAAAAGGATCATCGGAAATACTGGGATGGACTCCGCCATTGGCGTCGATGTAGTCCTGAAAGCGCATGGCTTGTCGCTGTTCTTCCGTGGCTCTGTTCACCAAACCGGCCGTCAAATGTCCAATGGCGTTCATAATCCGGCCGGGTTCGACCTTTTTGTTCATCAGGGCTACGAATTTATGAGTGGTTGGTCCTTGGTCCATGCGATTAAATGAAGTTTAATATTACTGCCTGAGCAGAAAGTGCTTTGATTTTAGAGTACAACCGAGCGGTTGAACAACTACTTGTCTTTCCTTGGCGGCTTCAACCCTTCCGGCAATGACTGCCTTCATCTTTGCTTTTTGTACCATTTGCACGACTTGTTTAGCGTCGGACTCTGATTGGGTAAAGATGACCAGTCCGGTGCCGTAGTTGAAAATCCTGATCATCTCTTTCGCCGTGGCTCCGCTGTGTTCCTGAACGAACTGAAATACTTCCGGTACCGGCAGCATTTGTTCCACCACGTATCGTAGCGGCTTGGCCGAGCGCATGATCTTCTGCCATCCGTGACCGGTGATAGGCTCGATATTCGTTGGCTGAATGCCGGCCTTCAAAATGCTCTGAATGACAGGGGTATAGAGATGGGAGCGGTTATTGATGGCCTGCCAGTATTGCTGACCGGAAGGCAGTTTGCTTCGGTAGCCCTTGGGGAGTTTTGTGGACAGCTCTCGAAGTGCCGTGAATCCATTTTCGTTGGGCCCGTTACTTTCCACGAGTACCATGAAGTTTCCGGCTGCGAGCTTGGAGCCGTCGGTGGGTTCCATACCGGGCGCCATCAGGCCGAACAGCGCGCCGGCGATGTCGAGCTTTCCCTGTACGATTTTATTTTTCAGCTGAGGCGTTTCGCCGGAAAAATAGACGCAGCCCACTTGCTTGCATCCGTCCACGATGCCCTTCAAAAAGCCCTTCATAAAGGCCGGTGTGAACACCTGCTCTGGGTCGGCGCTGGGAAGGTAGAGCGAAAGAAGTACCGTTTGCATGCCGGAGGCGGCGGCGTCATTGGTGGTTACGGATAAAGTCTTGATGCCGATGTTGGTCCAAAATTCCACCAGTTCTTTTTCACTCAGGTCATCCGGCCTGGCGTCGTCGGCAGTCCCAAGCCCCTCGGGAAGAAGGGTAATCGAGAGCTGGTTCTGTTTCTTTTTTAGAAATGGTTTTAAATCCAGAGAAAAGACGTTGGCGCTGGCACCCAGGCGATTGCCAGGGACAAAGCCATACTGTTTGGCAAAACCCAGCGTCTTCCGGCTGGCGGCGATGAAGGCATTTTTGGCAGTGTCGAGAGTGCTGTAGTTGACTTGATCCATCGGGCGGTAAAGATTGATCACAGTTTATCACCTTTTGTCCGTGACCTTAAGTCGTGTATTTTAGAGCTACACTAATCCTTTTTGTGGAATATTTTCTGATCTCGCTTTTGGGTCTGGCCATGGGAATCGTCACCTCCATTTCCGGAGGTTCCGGTGTGTTTGCCGTGCCGGCTATGCTCGCTTTCGGTTTACCCCCTCTAAATGTGCTGGCACTAAATCGAATGTCGGATGTGGGGGTGGTTACAGGAGCGTTAAGAAAATACCAAAAGTCCGAGAACATTGATTGGAGCTTGGCTTTGCGTGCCATGATTCCCATGAGTATTGGCTCCGCTATAGGAGCGTCTTTTGTTGTCTCCATTCCTGAACATATTCTAACTTATGTTATTTTTTCAGGAATCTTTATCGGTATTTTTTTCTTGCTGAGAAAGCCATCACCTGTGTCAGCCTTGCATAGGCCGTCTGCTAGCTGGTGGGGATTCTTCTTCCTCTTCCTTGTTGGAATTTGGGGCGGCGCATTGGCCATTGCCGGTGCCACCTTTGCTGTACTCGTTCTGGTGAATTTTTTCGGGAAGTCGTATTTGCAGGCCAGAGCTACGGACGTTGCTGCTGCCATTCCGGAGACATTTATTTCGTCTGCTATTCTCACCACCGCTTCCACGGTGCAGCCGGGTCTGCTGTTCGTGATGTTTGCCTCCAGCTTTGTCGGTGCCTGGATTGGCTCTCACCTTGCCGTTCGTCATGGCAGTGCCTTCATTCGTCGGGCTATGGTTGGTGTTGCCATGGTAATGATTGTAAAGGTATTCTTTGACCTCATTTAGAGCCATGACTCAGTGTATTGATTGCCACCAGTCGTTTGAAATTCGCGACCAGGATCGTGAGTTTTACAAAAAATTCGATGCGCCGGATCCGGTTCAGTGTCCGGAGTGTCGTCTTCAGCATCGCTTGCAGTTTCGCAATGAGCGAACTTTTTATTACCGTACCAGCTCGCTTTCCGGACAAAAGCTCATTTCCATTTACGCTCCGGATAGCCCCCATGTGGTCTACAGTGCGGAGGAGTGGTGGAGCGATACGTGGGATGGCATGCAATACGGCCGAGACTTTGACTTTAGCAGGCCTTTTTTTGAGCAGTTCCGTG
>JAUYKR010000165.1 GCA_030699855.1 bacterium | reverse complement strand
GTTCTCATCAATAGTTTAGAACCTGATCACCTTGATTACTTTGGCACAAAGGATCGCTATCATGCTGCTTATCAGAAGTTTATTGAAAAAATTCCTGCTGATGGCCACCTCATTCTCTTTGCGAGAGATCAGCAGCATCTCGATCTGACCAAGGTAAGGGGGGAGGTACACATCATGGAGGATCCAGACACAAGCCGGAAGCTTTATCAGCTGAGAATTCCCGGGAAACACAATCAGCGAAACGCTTACGCAGCTGAACAGGTGGCCTCAGTACTTGGGGTCTTTCCCGAGGCCATAAAATGCGGTCTGGAGAATTTCAACGGCACCTGGCGTCGTTTCGAATACAAAGGCTCCGTTAACGGTGCCAAGGTTTACGACGACTACGGCCATCATCCAACTGAGATCAAAGCGACCATCCAGGGGGCGCGGGAGCTCTATCCGGATCAGAACCTAGTCGTGGTCTTCCAACCCCATCAGTATTCGCGCACCGCTTTTTTCCTCGACGAATTTGCGACCGCCTTTAAGGGAGCCAGTGATGTTTGGATCACGCCGATCTATAAAGTGAGGGATTCGCAGGCAGATGTTCAAAAAGTTTCCAGCGAGGATCTGGTTACCAGAATCAATCAGCAGCAAAATGCCGAGCTGATCTCGATGGAGGAAGCGGCAAAACGGATCAACAGCAATTCAGGACCATCAGATGTTTACCTGGTGATGGGGGCGGGGAATATTAATGGGATTTTTTCAAAACTTTTTCTGAATCTCTAGCTTAGAGCGGAGACAGCACGCTAAGGTTTTTTTGCGCCCGTTGCCCGAACAGGAAGCAGCCCTTCATCCTTATATATTGTCCTTAGAATAATCGCTCTCACTTTTTGTTTGTATGCTTTTGGTACTTCATTACTTATTTCAACGAGGTGAAATATAACATCAAATCCACAATGGGTTCTCCTGAGATGCCTTTCCGTCTCTGAAAGTGACGGGCCAAAGATTTCCTCAATTTCTCCATAAAACACCTCATCTGGAAAGATAAAACCTTCTCCTGGTATCAGTCCATTTTTTCGCATTTCATCAGACATGCGCTGCACCGCCGCTTCCAAGGCTACTTTGTATCTCTCACCACCTGCGTGCGCTATCAGGCGGTTCTGAATGAGATGAGCGTCTAGCTCTGCATAGCAAAATGTTTGCTCGTCTTCCCAGTCATAGGGTTTTAACGTATATCTTTGAGCATGACGAGATTCATGCGTGACTACAATTGCTTTCCAAATATCCGTCATCGGAACTCTATCATTGATGACTAACAGCCTGTTTGTGGGATCAAAGAACGCGATGGCAGAAGTGTTTTTTCGAAAACGGCTCCAAAATTCACCATTGAAATGACCATTTTCTGTCAGAAACGCCAATGAGAAATAGGGAGGATTTTTTGGAACATCAAGTATCCTTGAACCTTGTGGAACGGGTTTAACAAGGGAATGGTGATCCTTCAGAAAGCTTAGAACATCTCGTAATTCTTGATCGTTGCAACCTTCAAGTTGGAGTTCCACATTCCTCATCCATTGATCTCGAATTGCCTTATATTGCTCCAATTTTTCCGGCGAATTTAGCGGGTCAGATACACCTCTCATTATCCGCTCACCATTTGGTCCTCTATAGAATTGTGCTGGTTCACCCGACGGAGTGGGCTGAGTTTTTTGAGGGATAGCACTGGTATCATCTCTCTTCTCTTTTGAACGATCCCGCAGAGCAAGAAGAGGAATAGCAGCTAAAACGACAGCAAGAGATACCGCTGATATGAGCTTCCATGGTCTTCCTGATCTGCTTTCCGGATCTGATCCAATGCCTTCTGTTTCATCATCAGGTTGTTCGGTGGCCAATGAATATTGTGAGATATCAAAAATTAAAGATACCTCATTTCTCAGGTATCCACAAGCGGAATACTTTAAAAGTTTTTGTCAATTTTTCCAGCACACCCCCTGATAGGGACAGTGTCCGCACTTGCTCTCCTCAAACTTTTCCAGACGCTGAAATTCCAGCGCTCGAATGTTTTTCCAGATGTCGCCGAGGATTTTTTCGTACTGGCTTACCATTTCCGAACTGATCTGGACGGTTTTGCTGGCGAAGACACCTTCTTCCAGACCGTACTTCTTCACGGTTGCTTTTACCGGATCGAGGAACACCAGTTTGCCGCTGCCGGCACGGAGTGAGCGATGTCCTCGCTCGTAGAGCAGTTTGTACCCCACCAATTGGCGCAGGTAGTCGTCGCAGTCTTCGGAGGCCAGGTCGTCACAGTTCTCAATGGCTTTGATGTGCTTGTCGGGCTCGCCGGTCTTGTAATCGACGATGCAAACTTCATTTCCTTTTCCTACCGGCTCCACCTTGTCGAATTGTCCGGAAAAAATGATACCTCCTTGAAGTTCTCTCGTAATTTTTCGTTCCAATTCCAGAGGCCGCTCCGCTCCTGTTTCCAGAGTCTGCTGATACCACCTCTTGGCATCCTCTAATTTGTGTAGACAGCCCTGTCGAGCCTCCTGTTCGGGACTATTCCAATCTAATTCCTGCAAAAACTGTTCTTCAAAGTACTTCAAAGGTGGCAACTTTCCTTCCTTCATGTACCTTCGAAAGCTTTTTTCCAAAGCTTTGTGAATGCACTGACCGTACATCAGGGCTTGAGTCTTCGGCTGAGGAGAGCGAAGCAAGTTGTGGTACAAAAACTGCCTTCGGCACTTTAAATACGTGTTGACCGAAGACGGACTGAGAGTGACTTCTTCCACCAATCCCTCCAGCGTGTCGGTTGTGTGTTCAACCGGATCAATTTGCGGGCCTTTTTTTAGCAATTGGATCAGGATTTGCTCCTCCGGGAGAGTGCTCAGCTTTTCCGGCGCCATTTCCATGTTCTCCAAGAACTGTGTGAACACCTGCTTGTCCTGAGGAGCAGCCGTGAACGCGAGTCTCTCCTTTGCCCTGGTGGCGGCCACGTAAAATAACCGGTTTTCATCGTAAGCATGGAGTAACCGTTCCTCTTCTTTGCTTTTCACCGCCTCTTGCCCGACCATCAGCTCATGAGGCAGAGGAATTTTGCTCGTGATTTCCCGCTTCGGCCAGGATTTTTCCTGAATACAAAAGGGAATGAAAACATTTTTAAACTCCAGACCTTTCGAGCCGTGCGCGGTGAGAATTTTTACTCCCGCCTGGGCGCTCGAGACCATCTCTCCCACGAAGGCGATGTCGTGCTTCTCCAGTTGGGCCAGATCGCTGACGTATTTATTGGTCATCACCCCGGGAGTGGCCTGATTGGCTTTCTTCAAATTCTCCACGAAGCTGCTGACCGATCTCAGTTCGCGCAGGCGCAGCACTTCATGGTCTTCAAAGTTTTGTAAAATGAAATCCACCATTCCCGAATCCTGCAGGAAGTCCATGATCAGAGGATAGACGGGGTAGTTGGCCGAACGAGTGGTCAGGCGAAAAAGCACCCAGGCGGCCTTGTGGAGCTGGAGAGGCTGGCGGAAGGACAGTTCGGAGCAGATACTGAGTTTTTTTGTTTCTTCCGCCGTTGGTGCTTCATGATCTTTAACACGGATGCGTTCGGGTAGGGGAAAACGTAACAGGAATTCCGTGAACAGAGAGGGCTTGGGCGTGAAGGATCCGAATGAATGGCCCGGTTGGTTTTCCGAATCAAAAATAAGCTGATGTTGGCGCTCTTCCAATTGGTATTCCTTCGTTTTCTTGTTCTGCTTTCGTTTCGACCTTTCCCGATACTCCGATTTCTTCTTGCTGACGTAGGCGGCGAAGCTCATCAGGTCGTGGTGATCGATCTCCCAAAAATCGGAGAGTAAGATTTCAAACAAGAGGAGGTCCTTTTCCTCAAACTCCAGATTTCCCTCCGCCAGTCTCAGCACTTTCAAAAGTTGCTGGATGCGAAATTCGCCGCGAATATCTTCTTTTCCGTCGGTTGAATAGGGGATACCTGCCTGCAGGCAAGCCTCGATTACATCCTGGGCCTGCCTTCTGGTTCTGACCAGCACCGCGCTGTCGTTCGCATCCTCCTTACTCATCTTTTTCATTTCCTGAACGAGGAAGCTTAACTCTTCTTCTGGAGTTCCAAAACGATGAGATGTCACAAGGGCTGTTTCGGCAGCATCTTTGTGCGCTTCCAGTTTCTTGTCTGCCAGGCGTTCTTGCTCCGGTATCTGACGAATGATTTGCGTGCTCTTTTCGATGATTTCCGGTGTGGAACGATAGTTTTTGTGCAAGACAATCTTGGTCGAATTCGGATACCAACCGTTAAACAGTTCAAAATTTCCCACGCTGGCACCCTGGAACCGATAAATCGACTGATCGTCATCTCCAACGACGCATATGTTCGCGGAAGGATCGGGAAACAATGTCCTCAGCAAGTTGAGTTGTGCTCCGTTGGTATCCTGAAACTCGTCGACCATCACGTACTGAAACTGCTCCTGATACTGAGCCAACAGCTCCGCCTCCGTCTGCAAAGTACGAGTGGCCAGTTGAATCATGTCGTCGTAGTCGTAGCGGCCGCGCTTGTCGAATATTGAGAAGTTCCCCTGTGGCGACTTGGCTTCCTCATACGCTTCATACACCTTGGCGAAAGCCTTGAGTTTGGCCAGGTGCTTCTCTTCTATGATTTTCCCGTCAGGCTTGTAGGTCCTTAAAAAAGCTTCGAGATCTTCCGGGCTGATACCGTCTCTTTTCAGCGCGCTGATGTTGGTCTGGATGTCACCACGGTATAGATAGGGCGCCCCGGGCGGACGAATCGGCTTTACGGATTCCAGATGGTCGAGCAGATATTCCAGCACCTTGATTCGTTCCAAATCCGTCATTTCCACCCGGTCTCCCTTGAGCGCTATAGCTTCCTCAGACTCAGAAATAAGCGTATTGGAAAAGCCGTGAAAAGTTTCCACCACCACGCTGTAGCCATCCGTTCCGATCATCTTCGCCAGACGCTCCCTCATCGCCTTCACTCCGGCGTTGGTATAGGTCAATATCAGGATATTGCTGGGATACAGATCCGTCATTCGCAAAATATTCGCGGTTCGCACCGACAGCAGTTGCGTCTTACCAGTTCCGGGGCCTGCCAGAACCATCAGTGGGCCGTCAATGGTATCAACAGCTTGTTTTTGGTCCTTATTCAGCTGAGCATACTGTTCCTCGTGGGTCATAGAGATTCAACATGAGGCTTATCTAATTCCAGCGCCTCCACCTTTCCTCCGGTTGTCTTGTCGGAGATTCTGTACACATCCTTATCAATTTTTTTAAACTCCTGATACGACTGATTGTACATCGATACGGTTGTGCCCAGGTGTTGCCCAACCTTCTGCATTTTATCGTCGAATGAGGCGATATGTTTTCCCAGTTGGATCACATTTTTTTGGATTTCTTTGAAGCCATGCTCCATCTTCAATTGATTCAAGCCTTGCAGCACGGTTTGCAGGTAGGCTATGAAGGAAGACGGAGAAACAATGATGACCCGCTTGGTGAAGGCGTATTCGATCAGATTTTGCGTGTTTACCGATGAGCCCACGCTGGATACCAGCAGGTGATGGTAAACGCCCTCGGCCGGAATATACATAAAGGCGAACTCCATCGTCCTTTCTTCCGGCCGTACGTATTTTGAAGTTTCATCAATTCGTTTTTTTACGTCCGATTTAAAATCTTTCTCCAGGGACTCTCGCTTTTTCTTGTCATTTTCCTGCGTCATCCGATTAAATTGTTCCAAAGAAAACTTGGAATCGATGGGAATGATTTGCTCCTTCATAAAAATAACGGCATCGACAATCTCGCCGTTTTCAAACGCAAACTGCATCTGATACTGGGTCGGAGCCAACACGGAACTCAGCATCGATTCGAGGAAATATTCTCCCAAGACACCGCGATGTTTGGGATTTTTGAGAATATTCTCCAGGCTTTGCATTTGTTCGGCAAATCCGACCACGCGTTTGTTGGTGGAGTCCAACTCGCTCAGTTTTTTGGTAACCGATTCGATCAGCTTCGAGCTCTCGCTGAAAATCTTCTGCTGGCCTTCGGCCATCGAACGGGTTTGGGCGTGCAAGGATTTATCTTGTTGAGAAAATTTTTCCAGCAGTGCTCGTTCCTGCGATGTCATCTTATCGGCCAAATTATTCAACTGCTGGAACAGC
>JAUYKR010000164.1 GCA_030699855.1 bacterium | reverse complement strand
AGCTCGTCGGAGCCGCCGGATTTTTTCAGCAGCTTGGCCGCATCCAGCATGGCCTGCAGTTCCTGTTGGCTGGAGTCGAAATCGGTTAAAAAGTGTTTCATACTATTTTTTCTGATGTTTTTGAAAGGCGATGCTTCCCTCCAGTCCGTACAGTTTGCAAAAGCCTCTGGCATCCGCGCCGTTCCACAGGGCGTTTTCCTCCCCATAGGTACCGATCGAAGTATCCAGCAGAGAGTACTCGCTCTCCGACCCCAGCACGGTGATGTTCCCTTTCAGCAATTCCACGCTCACCGTTCCGGTCACGTACCGCTGGCTGGAATCGATCATAGCCTCAATATCTTCCACCACCGGATCAAAAAACTGGCCTTCGTGAATCATGTCGCCCCAGACCGTTCCCAGGTGATTTTTCCAAAACGATTGTCTGGAAGTCAGCACGGATTTTTCCAGTTCCTGATGGGCCCTGATCAACACGCTGAGCGCCGGCGCCTCAAAGGCAATCCTTCCCTTGATGCCCAAAATGGTGGCTCCCAAATGCGTGTTTTTTCCAACCCCATGTTTTTCCGCCACGCTGTTCAGCTCGTGAATGACCCCTGCTCCGCCCAACTTCTTCCCATTCACGCTCACCGCTTCCCCAGTCTCAAATCCAATCACGATGCTCTCCGCCTCGTCCGGAGTCTGGTGGATCGGCTTCACGTGCGGATACACTTCGTCTGGCGGTAATCCCAGCGTGGCCTTGGTTTCCTTGCCGCCAATGGTGGTGCCCAAAATTCCGACATTGATCGAGTAATCCTTCGAGTGAGCGCTGACCTCCACCCCCTTCTTTTTCAGGTACTCCACTTCCTGAGCTCTGGTCAGTCCCTCGTCCCGAATCGGTGCCAGAATTTCCACCGCTGGAATATAAGCTCTCAGCGCGCCGTCAAATCTGACCTGATCGTTTCCGGCTCCGGTCGAACCGTGAGCTATGGTGGTAATCCCCCTTTCTAACGCCAGCTTGGCGATGGCCTTGGCGGCCACGATCCTTTCCGGTCCCACGCAACTGGGGTAGGTTCCGCCCCTCAGGTAATTGGCCTGTACGATTTTCACCACGAAGTGTTGGTACAGCTCCTCTTGGGCGTCGAGAGCAACGTGCTCTTTCGCTCCCAGGTCGGCGCTCTTCTTGGCAATCGCTTGCAGTTCTTCTGTGCTAAAGCCGCCGGTGTCCACCGTGGCCGTGATCACCTCATAGCCCTTTTCCAAAAAGAAGGGGATGCAAAAACTGGTGTCGAGCCCGCCGGAAAAGGCGAGCAGAACGGTTTTCATCCTTCGGCCGGGACTCGACACCTTGGTGTCGAAAGTAATAGTAGAGGATGTCCTGAGCGAACGTAGTGAGTCGAAGGGCATAGTTCAGGATTAATAAAAAATTTAATGAAGAGGAAAAGATTTCAACCTTGTTTCATAGCCTTTCAGGTTCAGGTTCCCCGGCGCCCCCAGGCTTATTTTGCTTTTCAAGTTCTTTTGCAGGTCAAATTCCTGTTCGTCCAATCTCTCCATAGCCTGCAGATAAGCGTCTCTAAACGGTATTCCTTTGCTCTTCACCAACTCGTTGGCCACGTCGGCGGCAAAAATTTCCTTGGTGATCTTCTTCTCCATTTCTTTTTGGTTCGGCTTCAGGTGTTTCAGATACAGCTGAGCTACCGCCAGGCTGCCCTGGACGATCGCGAAGCTGTCCATCAGGGCGGCGTTGATCAGCTGCAAGTCCCGGTGATAGCCGGAGATTAAATTCTTACACAAATCCTGAACAAAGTGCTGATGAGAAATGACCTTGCTCACCTTTCCTCTCAAAATCTCCAGGGCGTCGTGATTTTTCTTCTGCGGCATGATGCTCGATCCGGTGGTCAGGCTGTCGTCGGCGCTGAAAAAAGCAAATTCCTGGCTGGTGAACAGCAACAGGTCCTGGGCGAATTTGCCCAGGGTCAGCATTACTTGAACCAGCGCTTCCAGGACCACACTCTCAAACTTTCCTCTGCTCGCCTGGCAGTACAGCGAATTGGTTTGGGTCATCAGCAGGCCCAGTTTTTTAGTCGTCAGCTCCCTGTCCAGGGGCAGGCTCACGCCAAATCCGGCCGCGCTGCCCAAAGGATTCTTGCTCACATGGCCCATCACGCCGCCGATCACGGCGCAATCGTCCAGCAGCGCTTCCACGAAGCTGGCCGCCCAGTGTCCCACGCTGCTCAGCATCGCTTGCTGCGTGTGCGTGTAGCCGGGCATGGGCACATTTTGATGCTTTTTCGCGAAGCTCAGGAAGTCCCTGGCTGTCTGCGCCACTTCTTTCTGCGTCTTCCCCAGTTGGTCCAGCAGGTACAACCTCACCGCCACCAACACCTGGTCGTTTCTGCTTCTGCCGCTGTGAATTTTTTTGCCAACGTCTCCCAGTTCCTCCACCAAAAAATTTTCGATGACAGTGTGGCAGTCTTCATCGGCCACGGTTACCAGAACTTTGCCCTGTTCGTACAGTTTTTTCAGTTTGTTCAGCCCTGCCTTCAGCTTGGCCAGCTCCGCTGCCGACAGAATGCCGATGTTCTTCAAACCTTCCGCGTGCGCTGCGCTGGCCAGAATGTCGTAGGGCAGCAGCACCTGATCGAAGCTCACTCCATCACCTACTGTGTAGGTCTCGATCAGTGGGTGCAGTTTCGTCGATGGTTTACCCTGAGCGGAGTCGAAGGGTTTTTGCCAGAGTTTAGTCATGGGAGAAAAATCAAAGATAAATCTATCATAGCGTAACTTGTTCGTGCGGTTCCAACAGCCCATCTTCCCCAAACAACTTCATTGGCGATCTGGCCTTGTCCGGTTCCCACAAATTTTTGGCGGCGTTGTAGCCGGTCTTCTGCGGCAGATTCCACAGCTCAATGAATCCGGGAGAAGCGTTTTGGTTGAACAGGTCGCTCTTCATAAAGGTCGCCATTTTCGAATCGAACAGGGAATATGGCGAGGTACAGGCCATCACGACCGCTTTGCCCTTGTACAACTCCACCTTCACCTTGCCCGTCACCTTCTTGTTCACCGAGTCGAGATAGGCCTTAAAGTGGTACATGAGCGGGTGGTACCACTGGGCTCCGTAGACCATGTAGGCCCACTTCTCGTCCACCATTCTCTTGAAAGCATTTTCTTCCCTGGTGCAGACCAATTTTTCCAGATTTCGATGCGCCTGAATGATGATTTCCGCTCCCGGCTCTTCATAAACCCCTCTCACTTTCAGGCCCACCACTCTGTCTTCAATCAGCGGCAATATTCCCACGCCGTGCTTGGCGCCCAGCTCGTTACAGGTTTGGATCAGCTTCACCAGGTCCATCTTTTCGCCGTCGATGGCAACGGGAATCCCCTCCACAAACTCCAGCTCGATCATCTCCGCTTTGTCTGGAGCCTTTTGCGGAGGCGTGCACTGAATCAAAATATCGTCGAACTTCGGGATCTGATCCAACTCTTCGATTTCCCCGCCCTCGGCGCTGTCGCCCCACAGATTTTCATCATACGAATAAATTTTCTTCAAACTCTGCGAGATGGGGATCTGGTGTTTGTGGGCGTATTCAATCTGCTCGTCCCTGCCCATGCTCCACTCCCTTACCGGAGCCAGGGTCTTCATCTTCGGATCCAGGGTGGTCACGTACGATTCAAATCTGACCTGGTCATTCCCCTTCCCCGTCGAGCCGTGGGCGATCACCTCTGCCCCCACCTTGTGGGCGATGTCCACGCCGACTTTGGAAATAATTACCCTGCCCAGCGGGCAAAACAGATGGTAGCCGCCCTGATAGTCGGCGTTGGCCAAAATCGCCTCCCTCAGTTGAGTATCGGCATACTCCTTTTTGGCGTCGACCACATAGGCGCCTTTAGCGCCTAATTTCAACGCCTTTTGCTTCACCGCCTCCAGATCATCGGCCTTTTGGCCGATGTCGATGGTCACGGTATACAGCTCGGCATCGTAGTGATCCTGAATCCACTTCAGCATCACG
>JAUYKR010000163.1 GCA_030699855.1 bacterium | reverse complement strand
GGTGATGGCGGTTTTTCCGCGGCCGAGATCGAGCTTCCCCAGGTTGCCTTCCTCCATCTTGCCGACGAGTTTGGAAAAAGCCTGTCGGTAGGCGTCGTCACTCAGCCAAAAGTTAATAAATCCGGGTCCGGCGATCTCGGTTTTTTCGATCATCGTATTCTTCGGAATAGCATCAATGAGTTTTTGAGCTATTTCTCTGGGGTTTCCAGCTCCACCCCCCTTCATGGCGGTATTGGTGGAGAGGTCGCCGTGTTGAGGATCGGAGGGCGGTTCCAGATGAAGCTCATCCGGTTTTTTACCCGTCATTCCAGTGATGGCGGCTTCGAGAAGTGGTCTGATCAGATCTTTCATGATGGGGTGTCAGTCGAACTTGAGTATACTGGAGTTACCATGAGGAATGAAGAATGATGGTTGAAAAGTCAAAACTGACATGGTCTGAAAATCCCGCAAGGTGAGAAAAGTAAAGCTTTTTTGTGAAAGAACATCTTTTTTGATATCCTGGCAAGGTACGTATTCTTTTATCCGGTAGCCGTGAATCGTCTCTTCTCATTTCTTTCTGCTCTTATCTTTGTATTCTGGTCGATGTTTTCCGTTCGGGCGGCCGAGTCGTTGGAATTGGATGGTTTTGTCGATCTCGAATCTGAAACTCATGTTTTAGATCTGGATCACATTATTGATGTCAGCTATGACAATACCGGTACGATCAATAAGGATGCGGCAACGGAATTATTACAGAGGGTTGAACTGGAACTTGACGAAATTACTGAGCATCTTGAGGAGGATGGTCTTGATCAGGAGTCGATTGATTTGTTACTGGAACGCTTGAAGGGGGTGATGTACGCCCATGCTTTTTATTCCAGCGAGCGAATTCTTGATAAGAATACCAAAAACTCCATTCGTCGAAAGATTCTTGCCCTTCTCCGAGATGTAAAGGGAAGCGAGAGGTACAAAGGCAATGCCCGAAATCTTGCCGCTGCCGACAAAAAATCTCGCAAGGACTCCCGCGTGGTATGGAAAGAAATTCGAACTTTTCGTCGCGATATCCAGAGGCAGTCGGTTTTTGAACGAGTGGACCTCAAAAATGATCTCCTGAAAGAGGCCAGGAAGTTTCGTCCGGCCAGGGGCCTCACCATTAAACTTCTTCGGGAGCATAAGAAGGTTACGAAACTGCAGGATCAAATTTTGGAGAGGGCCAGACAAGAAGCCGAGCGTGAGCGTGAACTTCGGGCGAGAACCATTCCCGCTCAGGAACTCAAACCGGCTCAACCGGCTCAGGAGCCAAGCGCGAGGAGCAAAGCCAGGTTGAAGCGGTTCCGGGGAGAGTAGGGACTATCTCAGTTCGTTTTTCTTCCTCCGCTCTGGTAAAGTGGAGATCCTTTTTTTGGTGGCTATGAATCTTTTGTCGGCGCTCAACGAGCGCCAGCGGGAAGCGGTGGAGGCGACCGATGGGCCGCTCTTGATCGTGGCCGGAGCCGGAACGGGTAAAACCATGGTTTTAACTACCCGTATCGCTTATCTGATTCAGGCGAAGCGCGTCGACCCAGCCCAGATTTTGGCGGTGACGTTCACGAATAAGGCAGCCGGAGAGATGAAGGAGCGAATCCAGAGTCTTTTGGGTTCTTCCGACTACCAGCGGGGGGCTGTTCCCGCCATGGGAACCTTCCACTCTATTTGTGTAAAGATTTTGCGACAGGACATTCAGCACTTGGGCTATGAGTCCTCCTTTGTCATTTACGACAGTGACGATTCTCTGGCCCTGATCAAGCGGGTGATGAGGGAACTGCAGATCCCCGAGAAGAACTTCAATCCTAAGGCCATCCGCGGAGCCATAAGCGCTGCCAAGAACGTGTTGCAGACAGTTGAGGACGTGCAGAAGAGCGCCTTTGATGCCTTTCAAAGCAAGGTGGGACTGGTTTACGGAGCCTATCAAAAGGAACTCAAAAAACTGGCCGCTCTGGACTTCGACGACCTGATCATGAAAACGGTCGAGCTGTTTCAGCAGCATGAAAAGATTCTACAAAAGTACCAGAATCGCTGGAAGTACCTCCACATCGACGAATACCAGGATACTAATGCCGCCCAGTACCGCCTGATTCAATTGCTGGCCAGCGTCTTTCGGAATCTGTGCGTGGTGGGAGACCCCGATCAGAACATCTACTCGTGGAGGGGGGCTGACATCACCAATATCCTCAACTTTTCCCGTGAATACTCGGAAGCCAGGGTGGTCAAACTCGAACAGAACTATCGATCCACTCCTCACATCCTTGCCGGAGCTCAGGCGGTGATCGCCCGCAACGGTAGCCGGATAGAAAAAAACCTGTGGACCGCTCAGGTAGATGGAGAAAAAGTTCAGCTGATCGACGTCGACGATGAAAGGGCGGAAGCCGAATACGTAATCCGACATGCCAGCCGCCGTCTGGGGCGACTGAGAGACCAGGTGGTGTTGTACCGGACCAATGCTCAGTCTCGGGTTCTGGAAGAAGCCTGCTTGCGGGCCGGCATTCCTTACAAGGTCATCGGTGGGGTCAAGTTCTACGCTCGCAAGGAGATCAGGGATATGGTGGCCTACTTGCGCCTGGTTCATAACTTCCGCGACGATGCCTCACTGCTGCGCGTCATCAACACGCCTTCGCGCAAGATCGGATCAAAAACGCTCGAAGCGGTTCAGGAGCAAGCCCACCGACATGGCGTCAGCCTGTTCCAGGTGATGGCCGAACAATCGGGAACCTTGAGCCTAGATTTGCCGGAAACCAAGATGGAATCCCTGAGAAAATTCTGTCGTCTGATCGACGATCTGCGTGAATCCGCCCGGGAGTTTTCCGTATCCACCCTGATTCGGGAGATTCTTCATCGAAGCGCCTAC
>JAUYKR010000149.1 GCA_030699855.1 bacterium | reverse complement strand
AGTGCAACTGCAAAGACCGCCTGGTATTCAGGCGGTCTTTGTTTCACGTGAGATAAAGTCCCAGAGACTAGAGTACGCTTTCACCTTCGCCCCATTCATCGCAGTTGGTATCAATAGCATTCCCCCTCTCTTCCTGCAATTCATCGATCTTTTGCTGCGAACTCCTTTCCTGGCTTTTCAGATGGCTTTCCTGTTCCTGAAGATCGGTATTGGTCGGATCATCCTGCAGCAATCTCTCCGTTTCCTCCAAACCTTTTTGTATATCTTCTAAGTGCTGCTTTTCCGCTGCTATTTCGGCATCGACTTCTTCGACGGTCTTCACATCGCAAAGATCCTCCAGCGTATCTAGGGGTGGATCAATGATTGCTTCTCCTCCAAACGGAGTGAGGAAACGACGGAAGATTTCCGCCAGTTCACCCCGATTGGTCGGATCATTGGCGCGGAAAACATCATTGCCTTTACCCATCAGACCAAGGTGAGCAACAAGGGCGATAGCAGACTGATTGGAAAAGGAAGCCCTATCGGTGAAGCCCTGCAAAACGTTCTGATCGACCTTTCCAAGGACATCCGGAGAAAGATATTTTGTCAGGTGATACAGGACCTGAGCAATAGCCTGTCGCGTAACCGGTGCGGAAGGTTCTCTTCCGCCGCAAACTTCTCGGCGCAGATCAACGCCCAACAAATGCTGAAGCGCAGCCGCGTCTTTTTGAGCCCATGAAGCGAAACCATTCACATCAGCGCCAGCGCCGCTTGAAAGGTCCGGCTTGATCCGACGAAGAACACGCATCGCCACCACGGAAAGTTCATCGCAAGTGACCTGCCCGGCAGCATCAAAGCGCTGACCGCCATCCTTGCCAGTTATGATACCTTCTTGGTTCATCTCCACTGCGGCCTGGCTGGACCAATGAGCGATATTCAGATCGCTATAGGCGTTCACTCCTTTATTTTTTAAAAGCTGGTTGTTCTTTTCGAACAAAATATTAGCCGCTGCCCAGGCATCTTTGGAATTGGCTATATCGGGAAGAGAAACTTCCAGGAAGCGATTGATGCTGTCCGCCAGTTCCGGAGCAAACTGATTCCGCTTGGGGTCAAATTGAGCATAGATCTCTCGTTTCCACCCTTCGGAAACCTGATCAGCCTGATGAGTAGCCACTTCGTGGATTCGCTTGGTTTCAGCCAGCATCCGCTCCATAGCGCCAACACCAACTCTTTCCACGGCGATCCTCAAGACCTGCTTCATCACGTCGGGATTATCCAAAAGGAGTTGCAAATCGACAAATTGTTTGGCGGCAACGGACTCGGACAAGCCGATTCCCTGGCGATTCACCTCCTGAGAAAGCTTCACCAATTTTTCGTATTCCGCACGAGGCAGTGTTACCGAATCGCTACCCCCCAGCAAAACATCACCGGCGCTGATTCCAAAACCAATCCCCGCGCCTCCTGCTTTTGGCTGAAGGGAATACTCATATCCTGCCGCTGGCTCCTGCCGGCCAGGCCTTACCATAGCCTCCTTGGGCTGAGAACCACGCTCATTTCTCTCATTCTGGCCGGAGTGATCATCGGGAAAAATAAAGTCAGGATCGATATGCACCGATCGCAACAAAGAAAGAAAGTTCTGATGAACTTTTTGCTCCATGTCATCTTCCAGCAGTCGTCGAACCTGATCCATATCGCCATCGGCAAGCGCCTGGCGAGCCCGTACCAAAATTCCACGAGCAGCTTCCAGCGCTCTTCGAAGTTTTTCAACAACCTGAGCATGCTCTTGCCCCAGACCCCGCTTGCGCGCTTCGTCAGTCACGTCGGCAAGTCGATCCTGCAGTAGGTTTTTGACCTTCTCAATTCCCTGTTCAATTCGGCCACCGGCAACCAGCATTGATCCCATATTTTCGATCACGCCCGCCATGTCATTTTTGAAATTTCCATCTTCAAAGTTATTTCTCATCAGATTCCCAAGCCGCTCAAAAAGGGCTTCAAAGGCCTGACGGGTTTCTTCCGGAGAAATCCTTTCCCCACCCGCGCCACGCTTTCGAAAACCTTCCGCCAACGATCGGCATTTTTGAATAATGGCCTTCACATCCGCCTGCGATTTAATCGGGGCTTCGGAGGCAAACTCCTCCATGTGGAGACAGGGCTCAAAGATGTTTTCGCCGACAGAAGAATCACCAGGATATTGCTTCATATCCCCAGCGGGAACGCGTTCGGCTTGCCCCTCACCTTCAAATTCATATCGCTCGCGCTCAAATTCATGTCGCTCACCCTCAAATTCTCGCCGTTCACGCTCAAAATCACGATCGCCAAAGGGCCTGTCATAAGGATCGGGACGGTCGTACTCACGATCTCGGCTGTAGTCGTCTCCGAACCCGCGGTTGAGATCCTCAGTTGGAGACCTCTCCTGATCAGCGGCAGGATCAACCTCCCGATACTCGTCAAAATTCGAGCGATCACTGTCCTGGCTGAGCAGCGCTCCGGATCCGAGATGCTGCAAAAGGCCAGCCCTGCTGGCGCTCACTCCTACGACGATTAAAACGACTGCACCCGCAGCCACACCTTTGGCAACCCGTTGAACTGATATCCGGGCGATTGACTGCCAAAAGGACCCTTGCTCGTTCATGGTAATTTTTATGAAAAAATAAAAAGGAATCATAGTATTATGACATAGATTCCTTTAAATTACAAGAAAATATCCTCAGCCCCTCAACTCCCCCATCAGATCAATTCGCTTTTGGATCAGCTCGGCAGAGCCGATGTCTTTCCTGTAAAAAATTTTACCTTGAATTTGTTTAATCGCCTCCACCGCCTGCCGTCTGGCCGCCTCGATAGAGTCGCCGACCCCCACCACCCCGAGAGAACGGGATCCAGAAGTGACAAGTCGGCCGTCTTTCTCGTCCACAGATGAATAAAAAAGTTGCACAGAATTTGACCCTCGGCTCCGAGGCCAGAGCTCGGGCTCGAGGAGGATTTTATCTATTATAAGCGTCTCTCCAGCCTGCGAATCATCCGGATACCCCTCCGGAACCACATACAGGCACACCGTGGCTTTGGGAGCAAACTTCACCTCCAGCTGATCCAAAGTTCCGGTGATGATCGCCTGACAAAGTTCGACGAAGTCCGTTTCCAGAATCGGCAATACATTCATGGCCTCCGGATCACCGAAACGGGCATTATATTCAATCAGTTTGACCCCGTCCTTACAGGCCATGAATCCTCCGTAGAGAATCCCTTTGAATTCCTGACCGGTTTCTTCCTTCACCGCTTCGAGGACAGCTCGGGAAATCCCCTGGGCCTGGTCAAGGTCCTGTTGAGTAAGGAATGGCAGCGAATAATTCACATCGGAATACGACCCCATCCCTCCAGTATTTGGCCCTTCGTCACCTTCGTAAGCCCGCTTGTGATCCTGCACGCAGGGCATGAAGGCCAGGTGCTTGCCATCGGCAAAGGCCATCAGCGAAAACTCCACACCCGTCAGTTTTTCTTCGATCACAACCGAGGGGTGAGCCTGCAAACATTCTCGAGCGAAGGCCAGCGCTTGCTCATGCGAGTGAAGATGGTCACCAGAAACTTTGACTCCTTTTCCGAATGCCAAGCCATCGGCCTTGACGACGTAGTCATTGCCCAATTCCTGCAAAAATTCCATGATGCCCGCATCGGAGGTGAATTGCCGAAAGCGAGGATTGCCCGGAATCAGGTGCTTTTCCAGGAGTTCCCGAGTGAAGTATTTGCTGGATTCCAGTTGAGCCGGAGCCTTCTTCGGCGCCACTGCCGGAACCCCAAGCTCTTCCAAAACATCCACCATCCCATCGCCGATGGGATTATCCGGCCCCACAAAGGCAAAATCTGGCTTCACCTTCTTCACCGCTGCTTTTAGTGCATCAATATCAGAGAGACTCTTCACGATCTCATAGCTCTTCGCCAACGTGCGAATCCCAGGATTTACCTTCGTCGCCAGGACGTGCAGCTCAGGATGATGAGCCGAACGGTGAAAAGCTTCCGCTATCGCATGTTCACGCCCGCCGTTACCGAGGAGGAGAATGCGCATAGTACGCTCAAAAAAGAACAACTGCAGTGTAGCACCCTCTCGAACGCTCACAAATATGCGGAGGGAACACATCGGGGATAGAGGTTTCCCGCGCATTATCATTAGGAAACCGTAAGTTTTGTGATAGTATGAACACCATTCCATTACAAATAATTTGCCGATGATCGAGAAATTAACAAAATTTTTTCAAGGAGATGAGAGATTAATCTCGGCAAAAAAATTGAGAGCTGAATTAGAATTGAAAGAAAAAGCAAAAAGACGGTTAAGGCCCAATGATCAGACTCGTTTACGAGAAGCAAGAGCGAGAGTTCGGGTCCATATTGCAAAAGTTGTATTAGCCTGCGGTGTCGTAGTTGCGACTGCGGGAGTTGCAGTACAGAGCATCATCACCCACCATCGCCGAAATACCGTCCCTCAATTTCTCGACTTGGAAGAGCTGCTGAGTCCGGTGGAATACGATCCCGACATAGACCGAGATCAGATCCCAACGCAATTGCCCGCATTGCTGGCGGCCTATGGTGAAGTGACCGTACCAGAGAACTATGATCCAAAGAAACCGAATTTATACATCATCGCCCAGCAGCATTTTTCAAAAAATTCAACCAGGAATGAAGATCCTGAAAAGGATAAACAAACCATTGAAGTACAGGCTGACATTTTGAAAATAGCCCACCTGCTCCATGCTATGGGATCAGGAACTCAATTTATTGAAGGGATAGAAAATGGTCGACAGTTAACTCATACCGAACCACTGAAGGGGTCCGGTGTAGGCGAAGTACCCCTCGAATAATTACCAAAATACGGAAAAGATGGAAGAATAAGGAGAGCGTACATAGCCCTTGAAGGGATTTATGAAGTAGACCTGGATTCACGTGGGATCGATCTCGACTCCAATGCATTTCAAAGAAATGAGAATTCAGCAAATATTGCTGACAACATTCATTTCCCCAATGCCAAACGAGAAATTTTGATGAAACTCTGTAGCATCTTTCAAATACCATTGGATGTAACATCATCAAATGAAAATGAAAGAGATTTCATGGACAGATTAGTTCGAGAAATTTTTGAAAAAATGAAACTGCTCTCACCAGAAGAACAATCAAGACTCTACAATGAAGTCGTTGAAGGCAATCAGCACTATCAACAGTTTCTTGAGTTATTCAGTCGCGCACGATTTTTAACGTATAGGGGAAGAAGCGAGGCGTTTGCTTTACAATTGAAGAATGAGAAGGGTAAGCAAGATGCATATTTTATCGTCGGAGCTCATCATATGAAACTGCTGATCACCGACCCATCATTACACGACTGGAATGTATTCGGAGTAAGGCCGAACACAATACCACGAGACGAAATAAGCGTTCCGAAAGTTCAATGGAGTATTGACGATTGGGAACAAGACCTCCGTGAATATGACAAAATACATTTTGGCTTTCGTGCTGCAATCGGTCAATAATATCACAAGGTATTCTCTCCGACATAGCGACTGATCTCCAAACCCTGACCCAACTCCAGGGTAACCGTTTGAAAACGTTTATCCCTTCGCAAAAATCTGAGGTATTCCTCACACTCGTGATAATGAGAGACAACATTGTCGGCGCAGATATAGGCTCCTTTTTTTAAACGCGGGATCAGCAGTTTCAAATGCGGCAAATAGTCCATCTTGCGCTGGTCGAAGAAAACAAAATCAAACTTTCCTCTCCCTGATTTCTTCAGCCATTGGGTAAATTCGGAGGGAACCACATCTGCGGTCTTTACATACGCCGACCCAAATAACTGTTGGAGATGTTTCTCCAATTGCCCAACCTTGGGCAAGAAGTATTCCAGACCCACCAGCTTCCCTTTTGTCTGATGAAAAGCTGATATGAACCAAGAGCTGGAGTACCCCACCCCGGCCCCCACCTCCAGGCCTTTTTTGAGTTTTTTGAAGAGGATCACATAGTGCAGCAACTGCCCAACTGCCGCGTCCAGCGGCCACAAGCCCTCACCAAAGCGTCCGGACGCAAGAAGTTGATCACTTTTTTTATACAGGTTGCTGAGTCGCCGAAGGAATTTTTGATCCATAAGACCTTGCCAAAAAAGACAATTCCATAGTAAACTCCTGTTCGTCTTTAGAAAACCAAATGGCGCATAAAAAAGCCGCAGGTTCTACCCAAAACGTCCGGGATTCGCAGTCGAAACGCCGAGGTATTAAACGCTTTGGCGGACAAGTCGTGATTCCCGGAAATATCATCGTTCGACAAAAGGGCACTCAATGGTTTCCCGGCCAGGGTGTGGACATGGGCCGAGACTTTACCATCTATGCCACCCGCGAAGGCGTGGTGACCTTTACTGAGAAAAGACAAAAAAAGTTCAACGGTCAGACGCACTACGACACCATCGTTCACGTGATGCCCGCAAAAACAGCGGCTTAGGTCAAGAAAGGAAATAAGCCCTGATGCTGTTTTTTTAGTACCATCAATTTCCTAAACCCTGACTGCCACTTGCTGAGCATACTTTTGAGCAAGGTGCTGAAACTGATCGAGATCATGCTCGGCAAATCCCCGTTCCGTTTGCCGGAATCGGCTGAGGGTTTTGAGGGGACGAAAGTTTTGCAGATACCAACGCTCTGCTCCCTGGATGATTTCCCCCATTTCCTGAAGCCGGTGACGGTTATGTTCGTAGGGAAGCAAGGTTGAGCGAAACTCATATGGTACCCCCGAAGTCATAATCAGCCGGACGCAATCCTGAATGGTTTCGAAGGCAACGGATTTTACGTACTTTCGATAGCCCTCCGGGCTGTATTTGATATCCATGGCAATGAAGTCGAGCAAACCCAAATCGATCAGTTTTTTGACCACTTCCGGGTGAGAACCATTGGTATCAAGTTTAACTAAAAAACCCATGGCTTTGATCTGCATCAGAAAGTGATCGAGATCCGGCTGAAGCGTGGGCTCTCCTCCGCTGATGACCACTCCATCGAGTTTGCCGATACGATGAGAAAGAAACGTAAGGATATTTTCCGGCTCTAACTGAGCATCATAAGGCAGCATGCGGAAGGGAGAGATCATCTCCGCATTGTGGCAATAATCACAGGCAAAATTACAGCCCTGGGTAAAGATCAGCGCCGCCAGCTTATCCGGATAATCAAGAAGCGTGAGTTTTTGAAATCCCGCGATCAGCATTTACAGATTGTAAAAAAGTAGTGATCTTTTCTAATCCATCGTACTGATGAAGAACTTCATTTGATTGCGAAGAAAGTTCTAACAGTGTGGGAACATGGGCAACATGAAATTTTCTGGCCTTCTCCAAGCCCTCTCTTTCGCCGGCGTCTATCAACTCAACGGGAATACCCGACTGAGCCAGTAAGGATTTCGCCCTTGGACAGTTGGGACAACTGGGAGTGGTAAAGAGGAGATACATAGAAAAAGATTAACAGCCATGTGGTGAACCGACGCTACAAGACTCAGAAAAATGACTGCGCTCATAGTGTTCGGATTGCTTGCCCAGATTAAACTGGGAAACCGGACGGTGATAACCCATCACCCGGGTCCAAACCTCGCACTTGCTGCGCCTATCGGCATGCTGGGCGAGCAGATCGCCCTGGCTGATTTGAGAAGACATAAAAAAAATGAAGAAATAAAAATTTATACCAAAACCGGTTCCTCCTTTTGAGAAGTTCTCAGTTGATCAAGAAGAACATCATCACACTTTGGGCAATACTCATGTTCACCTTTCAAATACCCGTGAGTGGGACAAATGCTAAAAGTGGGAGTAATAGTGATATAGGGCAGCTTAAAGTGAGTCAGCGCCCGCTTCACCAGTTGTTTGCAGGCCTCAGCGCTGGAAATACGCTCGCCCATGTACAGATGAAGAACAGTCCCACCGGTGTACTTGGTCTGCAGGCGGTCTTGGAGTTCCAGGGCCTCGAAGGCATCTTCAGTATAACCAACGGGAAGCTGAGAAGAATTGGTGTAATACGGCGCTTCCGCCGTCCCAGCCTGGATAATGTCCGGAAAACGCTTCTGATCCTCTTTGGCAAAACGATAAGTGGTTCCCTCCGCCGGCGTGGCCTCCAGGTTGTAGAGGTTTCCCGTTTCTTCCTGGTATTGCTTAAGTCGATCGCGCATGAACAACAACACTTCCTCGGCAAAATTTTGCCCCCACTCATCAGCGACATTATGTTGGTCATCGGTAAAGTTGCGAATGCACTCGTTGAGCCCGTTGATCCCGATAGTGGAAAAGTGATTGTTCAGATTCCCCAGGTAACGTTTGGAATACGGAAGCAGTCCGTTTTGAAAGTTCTTTTCCACCACCTGACGACGCTGTTCCAGCGTGCTCTTGGCAAGATCCATCAGATACCCCACTCTCTTCAAAAGCCCTCCCTTATCGCCTTTGAAGAGATAACCAATCCGAGCGGCATTGAGGGTTACCACACCAATACTGCCCGTCATTTCGGCCGAACCGAACAGGCCATTGCCGCGCATGAGCAGTTCGCTCAAGTCGAGTTGAAGACGGCAGCACATCGACCGAACCATGTGGGGTTCCAGGGAAGAGTTGATGAAGTTTTGAAAGTACGGCATGCCGTATTTGGCCGTCATTTCGAAGAGCAGATCGCAGTTGGGATGGTTCCAGTCGAAGTCTTTGGTGATGTTGTAGGTGGGAATGGGAAAAGTAAATACTCGTCCGGCGGCGTCGCCTTCCGTCATCACCTGGATGAAAGCCTTATTGATCAAATCCATTTCCCCCTGACAATCGCCATAGCTGAACTTTTGGTCGGCACCGCCGATAGCCGCCGGTTTGTCGCGAAGATCCTCCGGACAAGTCCAGTCCAGCGTGATGTTGGTAAACGGAGACTGGGATCCCCAGCGGGAAGGGACATTCAGGTTGAAAACAAAGGCTTGAACATTTTGCTTGGTATGATCGAAAACACGCTGGTGGACGTAATCCTCCCGTTCCCAACCCCGCAGAGGGGATTTGATGTCGTCCAACTCCCGCTCAACATCCAAACGAAACTGATGAACATAAGGAGCCAGGTAGGTATCGAAGCTGGAAAAAGCTTGGGCACCGGCCCATTCGTTTTGCATGGTTCCCAGAAAGTTCACCATTTGCCCGACGGCGGAAGAAAGGTGCATCGGCGGTTTGCAGTCGACCCGATTGGAAACGCCATTAAAACCCTCGGCCAGCAGAGCCCGCAGCGACCAACCGGCACAATAACCACAGAAGAGGTCGAGATCGTGAATGTGAAGATCACCGGAACGGTGCGCTCGATCCGCCTCCGGACTGAAGATATGACTGAGCCAATAATTGGCGGTGATTTTTCCGGCAGTGTTAAGGATGAGACCGCCGAGCGAATAACCCTGGTTGGAGTTGGCTCGCACCCGCCAGTCGGAACGGTTCAGGTATTCGGTCATGGTTTTTTCCACGTCCACCAAAGCCTGATCCCGCTGGCGGAGCTGACGGTGCTGCTCGCGGTAGAGGATGTA
>JAUYKR010000114.1 GCA_030699855.1 bacterium | reverse complement strand
GACGGTGTTGCGGATGCCGGAAGCGACAATTCTTCTGTCCGAGCCGTCGAGTTCCATGCTGGTGATGCTGGCAAAGAGGGAATCTTCACTCAGGCAGATGTTGCAGGGGGCGCCGACGGGAACGTACAGACGGTCGTCCGGCCCTATGCCAATGAACTTCCAGCCGTGGTGGGTTTCTGTGGGGAAGTCGTCGCTGACGACGACGGGTGCTGGCGGATTTTCCAAGCGATTTTCGATGTCATCGAAGCGAAGGATCCGGCTGATTTCGGTGACGTAGAGGTTGCCGTCTTTAAAGGCTACACCGTTAGGACTCTCCAGTCCGCTGGCGATGGTGAACACCTGGTCGGCTTTGAAATCACCGTCGCGATCTTTTAGGGCATAGACCTTTCCTTCCGCCCTGCTGCCGACAAAGAGGGTCCAGCCTTCCCCCTTGTTTTTACTCGGGGTTCGGCTGGCAGGCCCGTTTTCCGTCAATTCCAGCGAGCGGGCGCCTTTGATGTTTGTTGCAAACAGGCTGATGTGGAAACCCTCCGGGAGTTTGATGGTGTGGAGTGGAAGCGAGGGGTTTTGATAGGTTACTTCTGACTCTTCGTAGGTCGGGGGTGTGGCAGGTGGATCTTTCGGCGTTGGCTGAACTGCCTCCGGAGTCGCTGAACAGGCGGACAGGAAAAGTAAAAATACGATCAGGATTAGTGTTTTTTGAGTGGTGGTCATTTTCGTGCTTTACTGATATTCCCTATTGTAGCAAATTTCTGTTTTATGCTTGTTCCATTGGCCACCCGTCTTCGTCCCAAAACCTTGTCCGATTTCATCGGCCAGGAGCATTTGGTGGGGGAAGGCAAGCCGCTATTCGAAGCCGTGAAGCAAAAGCACCTGATGTCGTTCATCCTTTGGGGTCCTCCCGGATCGGGAAAAACCACGCTCGCTCGCATCTATGCCAAGGCGCTTGACGCGATTCTGTTCGAACTATCGGCGGTATCGGCTGGTAAGCCGGACGTGAAAAAAATTGTGGAACAAAAGACCATGAACAAGCCAAAAGTCTTGTTTTTGGATGAAATTCACCGCTTCAACAAGGCCCAGCAGGACTACCTGCTTCCCTTCGTCGAATCTGGCGAACTGACCCTGATCGGTGCGACCACGGAGAATCCCAGTTTCGAGGTGATTTCGCCGCTGCTGTCGCGCTGCCAGGTGTTTATCCTCAAATCCCATTCTCAAGACGACCTCACGAAGATGCTGGAGAAGGCAGGGGTGAGTTTGGGTGAAGGAGCTTGCGAATGGCTGATTCGCTACGCCAATGGCGACGCGCGGCGCATGCTGACTCTGCTCGACAGTGCCCAGCAGTTATACGGAAAAGTCTCGGCGGATACGCTCAAAAATGCCCTGCAAACGTTCGCGGTGCGCTACGACAAAAAAGGTGAGGCTCACTACGATACCATTTCCGCCTTCATCAAAAGCCTGCGCGCCAGTCAGCCCGACGCGGCGCTTTATTATCTCGCCCGCATGCTGGAAGGCGGCGAGGATCCCAAGTTTATCGCCCGAAGAATGGTGATCTTCGCCAGCGAAGACATCGGCCTGGCCCAGTCGACGGCTCTTGTTCTCGCCAATGAGGTCTTCAAAGCCGTGGAAACGGTGGGGATGCCGGAATGCGCCATCAACCTGGCCCACGCGGCGGCGTACCTCGCCCAGGCCAAGAAGAGTCGGGCTTCTTACGAAGCCTTCCGTGCCGCTCAGGCGGACGTGCAGGAGCATGGCGAGCTTCCGGTTCCGCTCAAGCTTCGAAATCCCGTGACCAAACTGATGAAAGGGGAGGGTTATGGAGAGGGTTATCAAAAATACGATCAAGCAAGTTATCTGCCGGACAAGCTGAAAGGAAAGCGGTATTTGGATTTGTCCTGAACCAGGAGGGAGTGGTATGTTCAAGACATTCTTAAACTGTTGTTATGAAAAAAATCCTCCTTTCCTTTTGCTGTCTCATGGCTTTGTTGGTGGGTGGCGTGGGAGTGTTTGCCGCGTACGCCAACCAGGTCAGCACTCCGGAATATGTGCTGCCGGCGTTTACTTCGTTTTATAGTCAGGGGTATGCAGAGGGAATCCCTCCTTATTTCATTAACCTTCAGCCTTTGTTGGTGGATATTAACGGAGATGGGCTTCTCGATATGATTTTTTCTGCCAATACGATTAATTATCATGTTTACCCGAACATTGTTACGTATCCAGCTAGCTGGTCTTACTTTGCTATGTATAATCCTGCTTATGTAGCGAATACGCTTTGGAGGCAGGAAATTCGCTTAAACACAGGCAATGGCTTTCGCCTGGTTTCCAAGTGCGAGTATACAACTCCTGAGGAGTACGCCACGAATTGTCAGTAGTTTGACTTATGTCAGGCTCGATGCAAGACAGGTTGACTTGTACGTATTGGTTTGCTAGTATTTGTACGTACTCATTTTTTCCATGGATACGAATACCAAATTGACCCTGAAGTTCAAGCGAAGCGTTATTGACCGAGCCAAGCGGATAGCCAAAATGAAGGGTGTGAGTTTGTCCTCTATGGTGGAGAACTATTTTCGGGTCATGACGGAAAAAAAAGTAAAAACTGATTCGAGAACGGGAAGGAAAGTTCCGAAAATGATACCTCTTTCCCCTCGTGTTCTGAGTTTAGTGGGGATATTGAAGGGGTATAAGGGGGATCCAAAAGAAGATTATACGAATTATTTGATTGAAAAGTACAAGTGATGCAGAAAATTTTTATTGATTCAGATGTGGTTTTGGATGTGATGCTCGACAGAGAGCCCCATTATCCTTTTTCTGTGCAAGTATTTGCACTTTTGGATATTAAAGCCGTGAAGGGGCATGTTTCCTCTCTTGTTTTCTCAAATCTTTACTATGTTCTTAGAAAGGTGAAGGCCTCCTCGATTGTTATAAAAGCCCTTCTGCAGTTGAGAGGAATGGTTGATGTTATCCCAGTTCATCAGGAGATCATCGATCGCGCTCTTGCCTCAGATTTCAAGGACTTTGAGGACGCCATCCAATACTATGCTGCTATGGAAAAAGGTCTTGATCTGATCATCACGCGCAACAAAAAGGACTACAAAAAAGCCGATGTCGCCGTGATGACCCCGGAAGAGTTTGTAGCAAGCGTGGCTTAGGACAGTGCCTCTTTCACCAGTCTGTTCACCAGCCCTCCATCCGCTTTCCCTTTTACCTTGGGCATGATGGCCGCCATCACTTTTCCAATATCCCCCGGCCCGGATGCTCCGACCTCGGCAATGGTTTCCTGGACGATTTTTTTCACCTCCTCTTCTCCCATTTGGGCGGGCAGGTAGGCCTGATAAATCTCAGCCTCTTTGAGCTCCTTAGCTGCCATTTCCTGATTGCCGCCTTTTGTGAAGCCTTCGGCGGCTTCTTTGCGCTGTTTTACGGCCCGATTGAGAATTTGAATGACATTCTCATCCGTTGTTTGTACACCGGCAGCGGAAGTTTCATACTTCAGAATCTCCGCCTTGATCATGCGTAGGGCGTCGAGCTTCAACTTATCGCCGGCCTTCATGGCGGCGGTCATGTCGGCGTAGAGGGTGTCTTTGAGGGCCATAGTTATGGTAAGGGTGCCTGTAGCGTAGACGAGATCCTGACATAATGCAAAAACCTGATTTAGAGTCTGACCTCAATTTGGAGTTCTTTCGTAAGGGTTTCCGCCTGAGCCTTTACGGTAAAACGTCCAGGTCTTGGCGCCCATTTGAGGCGAAAGTTCGGGCGAGAAGCGGTTCCGATCAACTCATCGTCGACGAACCACTGAACTTCGGAAACTTCCGGACTGGCTTCGGCGGAGAAAATAAGCTGTTCTCGTTCATCCGGCACCAGGGGGTCCAGCTGATAGCTGTCGCCAGGATTCGGTTTCTGGATCAGCAGCCAGGAACCGTTTTTCTCCAGATCCCCGGATGCTTCCGAAGCCGGACAGAGGGGGGAGTGAATAGGGGGCGCTTCTTCCCAGCCATTTTCCCTGGCCCAGGAGCGAAGCTCCGGCGGGAAGACCGCGAAGGTCTTTTCTTCAACAAACTGTGGCGGACAGTTCTGGCCTGCCTTTAGCCCTGTTCGCACATCTACGGTGAGGGACTGATAGATGTCGTCCGGCTGATCCGGCTCGGTGCCGACAATGAACCACTCTAGGCTCGTTTGTGGACAGAGCTCCGTAGGTAATTTTCCGGACAGGCGGCAGATTTCCACTTGTTTAAGTCCAGCAGGGCGATGAAAACTTGTTTTCGGAAGAGCCTGTGTGGCTGCCAGTATGACGTCGTGAAAAATTGGTCCGGCGCCGGTGACGCCGGTGGTACCGAGCATGGGACTGTTGTCGGCATTGCCGACCCAGACTCCCACTATCCGATCAGGCGTGTAACCGACGGTCCAGTTATCGCGCGAATTGCGGGTGGTTCCGGTCTTGACGGCCACAGGGAAGTTAAAGTCCAGGGGGCCGTTTTCGCCGAACTGCTCCAGGCGGGCTTGTTTGTCGCTCAGGATGTTTGTGATGAGCCAGGTAACTCTTTCATCGAGCAATGGTCTGCCGGGCTGTGTCTGTTCATCCAGCAGCATTCTGGCGGTCATGGTTTTTCCAGCTCTGGCGAACATTCCATAAGCCTGAGTCAACTCCAGCAAGGTTACCTCACCGGCCCCCAGGGTCAGTGCCAACCCATAGTGCTGGGCAGGTTTGTTCAAAGTGCTGAGTCCGGCATCCCGTAGGAAGGTGAGCAGGCGATCCACTCCCAGTTGTTCCAGTACTTTTACCGCCGCTATGTTGTAGGAATTGGCCAGGGCTTCGCGGAAGCGAACCAGGCCATGGTATCCATAGTCATAGTTGCGGGGGACGTACGGATTGCCTTCCTGGGTGAAGAACTGAGTTTCGATATCGGCCACGGTGCTGGCGGCAGTAGCGCCGTTTTTCAAGGCCAGAGCATAGGTAAATGGTTTCAGAGCCGAGCCGGGCTGGCGAGGACTGATCGCCACGTTTACGGCTCCGTCGTGTTCAGCGTCAAAGTAGTCGGCGGAGCCGACCATGGTCAACACGTCTCCATTGTTTGCGTCCAAAACGACCACGGCGGCGGAAGTGACGTTCTTATCAACGAGTTTTTCCAGTTGGTTGGCGACGATCCGTTCCACTTCCTGCTGCAGATTCAGATCCAGAGTGGTTTCCACTTTTGTTCCGGCCGGATGGTCGCCTGATTTTTTCATCACTTCCATCACGAAGTGAGGAGCCTTGATGTCGACACGCAGCTGGGCCAGGGAAATAGGTTGTTTTTCCAGGTCCTCCAATTGTTCCTCATCAAAGAGGCCTGACTCGCCCATGGCAGTGACGACATTTTTTTGACGTTCCTTGGCGGCCCTGAAGTTCTGAAAGGGATTGTAAGCGGAGGGCGATTGAATCAGCCCGATCAGAAGAGCGGTTTCGGCCAAAGACAGTTCTTGTACTTTCTTCCCGAACAGGGTCAGCGCCCCGGCCTGAATGCCGTAGGCTTGCTGGCCCAAATACACGCTGTTCAGGTATTGTTCCAGGATTTCTTGTTTCGAGAACCTGGTTTCGAGCTTGAGCGCCAGGAGTGCCTCCTGCGCTTTGTACAGATATCCTCGACTCTCCGGTTGCAGCCTCAAGCGGACCAGTTGCTGGGTGATGGTAGAGCCACCGGAAACAATTTTGTCCGCCTGCCAGTTTTGCCAGGCGGCTCGGAAAATTCCTTTTGGACTGATTCCAAAGTGTGAGTAAAAACTGCGGTCTTCAACGGCGACCAGGGTGTTGATGAGGTCATCGGGGATGTCGGAGAAATCGATATGATTTTGGAGACCAAAATTTTCTTGCCGGGCTTCGTACAGCAGTTTGCCGTTACGGTCGAGGATGCTGATGGGGGCGGTTTGAGTGGGATTTGTCAGGGCTTCCGGAAGAGGCCAGAGGATGAAAACGGCTGCGGAGAAGGCTACGGCGATGGCACCGATGATCAGAAATTTCTTCATGTGCATGAGTTTATTCCCTCACCTCCATCCAGCCTCCTTCCGTCTGCCCAAAGATCTCCGGAAAGTACATCTCGTAAGCACGGGAGGGGCGGTAGCGGAAGCGGCCGGGGGTGGTGGCGCGGATCAGGTACTCGTATTCGTAGACACCGGCAGGCAAATAGTCCGCGAACAGGAAGACGCGATCATCGCGGAACTCGATATGATTAAAGTGGTACAGGGGATTGTCCCAGTAGCCCTGCCCTTCTTTTGATTGATTCACTTCATCGGCCAGGTTTTGCTCGCTGGTGAGGAATTGAAAATCAATGGCTTCAAATCCGGCGGGTAGGGGACTTTCCACGGCCAGGTAGTGCCGTTCTTCCGGTGCGGTGATGGTTAGCTTTACTTTATATGTTCCGCCTACGGTGGGTTTTGACGGTGATCCTTCCAGTGGCGTTATCACACGGCT
>JAUYKR010000100.1 GCA_030699855.1 bacterium | reverse complement strand
CCGATTTGCCAGAAGAATCAAACTTTCGGTGTTGATTTGTGGAATGAGCTTGTAGTTGTGGTTTTCGAACAGGCCAAAGAGTTCTGGGGCGGGATTTTTAAATATATCCACGGTTCCCTGAAGGATCAGATGGGTCATATTTTCCAGGTTACTGGTGATCACTTCGTTCTGATATAGGGGAAGGAGTCCGGAGAAGGCGAACTCTGGTGCGGACGAGTTGCGTTTATATCGCGAATAGCGGGGAAAAACTTCCAGGGGACTGAAGGCCAGCATTTTTTCCGACAGGGCGGGAGCTTTTCGCAGCTCAACTTTACTCATTTTTTGTGGAATCAGGGGGTCCGGCGAGCGGGTAATAATCTGCAGTTTCAGGGGGCTGATCGCAATCATTTGCTGAATGGACGTCAGGTATTGTTGCTGTCCGGAATCGCTCTGAATGAGGTCATTCACGCTGTCAATAACCTGTTGGGAGCTCAAAAGCGTGTTTCCAAAGCCATCCGTGCCGCGAAGGGCAAATTCCCAGACATTCTCCGACAGATTACTCCAGCCCTTGCAGAGCTGTGGTTGAGGGTCGCCATTCTCATCCAGTCTGGTGAGCGTCAATGGTGCCTGCAGGGAGGGGTTTGATCGCTGAATGGTAGATTCCTGGCCGGGAACGGTGATGAGTCCTGCGTAAGAGAGGTCCAGGACGGCTTGCATCAGTCCCTGATGTCCGGCAAATCCTAATTCGACGAGAAGGATCAGACTGGTCAATATTCTCACGAAAGGGACTGTGCCAGCCAATCCTATACCGAGGATGGCGGTGAGGATCATAAGCGCCCCGATCCAGTGAAGAGTCTGATTGTCCCGCAGGCTGCTCAAGATCAGTCCGCTAAATTGGGGGTATCCGGTCGAGCTTTTGCTGACGAAACTGATCACCTGGCTGGTACTTTGGTTTTTTTCCAGATCATTGGCGTGAATGGTAATTTGGACGGAATCATTCAGCTGGAGCTGCTCCATTGCCAGTGAAATTTCAAATATGGATGGATCTTCCGGATTGGTGCTGTAACTCTGTTGTTCGGGATCGAGTGAGCTGGTCGAATGCAGGGTTATGCCGTGGAGATCATCGCTGTACAGTCGTCCGCGAATGTTCACGGTCAGGGGCATTTTCTCGTTGCTTCGATAGACTTCCAGCACATCCCTTTTCAGGGTACTCAGATCCGTCTGGCCTTCATGGAAGCTCAGATTTTCGATTTCCAGAGCCAGCTCTATCACCTTCCTCTTCGCTTTGAGATCTTCTTCTCCATATAAGTAAAAGGGGACAATGTCGGTAATCGTCTTAAAAAGACTGGCTATTTTCAGGTCGGGAATCTGACTGGCGACCAAGAGGAGTTCTCCGTTGAAATCTTCCGGAAGAGTGGGAGAGGAAAAAAAGAATTGTCCCCGGGCGGATACTGCCGCCCTCCCCAGCTCCAGACTTTGTTTGCGGTCGTCGACCAGGTAGAACCAGACGGGTTTGTTTTGGTCGGGGGCAACGCCGGAAATAATGCTCAGCTCGGCCACCGTGCTTCGCGGTGGGATGTTGGTAACTCGAAGTTGGATCTCACTCAGCTGTGAAGGCGGCCCTTCCGATTGTAGCGAGACCAGGCTTTGATAGGCTTGATCGTCGAGCGCGTCCTTTTTCAGGTCGCTTCCCTCATCTCTCGCCAGGGGTGGTTGAGGTACCTGCTGGCTGAGATCCAGATCTAAGGTCACTTCTCCTCCTTCGACTCGGTTAAACAGTGCTGAAGATACTTGGCTGTTCGTGGCCGGTGCCGATGCTCCTCCCTCGCGACTTACCAAGTGCTGATCGATCCGTCTGCCATCCGAGTCTAAAACACTTAGCAAAATATGGGTTGGACATCCAGATTCAGTTCTTTCCGTACCTGGCGGGAGGCTTATTTTAGGGAAACGTCCCGCAATTTCCAGGCTGAATTGGCAGTCCTCTTGATCAATGCTGCGAGCCAGAAGGCGTTGTGGGGATCGTCCAAAGTCCTCCCAGCTGACGAGAATTCCCAAGGTGTCGATTGCCGCCAAATCGGGATTGATCTGATCTCCACTCGATTTTTCTGTTAATGCTTGTGACTCCCACAGTCTTGCTTTCAGGTCGAGGTGCCGAAGCTCAAAGATGCCATTTATCTGCTGCGACCATACGAGGTCGTTTTCCATCAATACTGAATTCTTAAGCTCTGATTGTTTGGCAGAAGGGGAATACCTGCGCATTTGGCAGCCCTCTTGGTCGAGCACACACATGTCGAAGTGGAGAGACTCTGATTCCACCACTTTGGCCATTACGGTGTCTTTCGATACCAACAGACGCAAAAGAGTGCTTTCCAGCGGATAGCGAGCCAGCTCCCGTCCTCTGCATTGGTTGTTCGCTACCAAGCACGTTTTTATCAAGAAACTCCGTTCTGTTCGCTCGGTCCAAGCCAGTCGAATTCCGCTTTCCGATTCCACGGCAGCGAGTAATTCCACGGGGTCTGATGGGTTACCCAGCAGCGCGGAAACCTCTCCGGAGCCAAGCTGGTACGAAAATATTCCCGTGATAACGCTGGGGAATCGGACTCCCGTGAAGATGATCTGATCCGTGAGCAATACGGGTTGCTGATGATCCAAGATTGAGAGCTCCAGCGCTCTGCCATCAAGTCGAAAGATGAGTTCGGATTCTTGAGCGCGGCTGAGCACGCTCAAATGGTGATTTGCTATGCTCTGATGACTGATGAAGCGTTCATTTTCGTCCAGCCGAAAGACTTCTTCGGCATCTGCCGAGGGCGTGGCAAAGCAAGACGCCACTGCAATCGCGACGATGGTAGTGCCCAAGGAGATGAACTGTGTGAGCTTCATGTGATTCATTTTGCTGCTGTTAGGATCACGGATGTGCCGGTATTTCACAAAGAAAATTTCTTGTCACATTCTCCATTTTGGGTCGTTCTATTAGGTGTCAGATACTTTCCATGAGCAATAAAACTTTTCAGGGGCAGTTGGCAGAGGCCTTGCAGGGCAAGGAAGTTTTGGGGAATTCACTCAGGAAGAGTTTGAAGCCTCGGATTTTGCAGCATATTTCTCAGTGTCAGCTGCAAGCAATGGAGACTAAGATTTTGTCCGCCCTGAAGCAATACTATGTCGTTCCGAGCAGATCGGTGGCGAGAACGATGAGGGAAGAGATTCTCCTTAAGGTTCAGGATTTACAGCATCAAAATGAGCGTCGTTACGAAATCGCCTTTCGATCATTTCCCCGAAGAG